>VBOS01000088.1 GCA_005893185.1 Candidatus Eiseniibacteriota bacterium | reverse complement strand
GCACGTCGATCATGGACGGGGCATCGGGCAGGCCGACGATGCGGGTGAGCTGCGAGGCGGAGATTTCGGTCGGAGACGGCATACGTCCTCCTTAGGGGTGGAAGGTCAGAGGACGCGATGTTTCGGCTGTCGCCTCACGAGGTACTCGCGTGAAACCCCTTGCCTGCAGTATCGGGAGGCGACGGCGAGCGGTCAAGCGCGCGGGCGTCCCGCCGCCGGGAGCGCGCCGCGCGCCGGGGTGCTCTGCTGCTGATCGATGGCAACCCATTCTATACTCCGTCCAGGCGAAGATTGATGACGTGACTGTGACTCGAAATGTGCTGGGCGATGCGATGAAGTCAACCCCGTGTGTGCTTGTGCCCCTTCGATGGGCGACCCCGGCTATCGCGCTCGTTGCGGCTACCGGTTTATTGGTTGGGTGCAGCCCGTCTTCGCGCGTGACCCCTCCAGTCACGACCCAGCCTGCCGACACAGCACCCGCGTGGTCACCGGACGGCAACTGGATTGCCTATGCCCATTTCGCCCCGGACCACTCCGATACGAGCGGGCTCTACGTAGCGGATACCGCAGGATCACAACTACGTCTCATTGCGAGCGGCCACCCGCGAAGCGTCGATTGGTCTCCGGATTCTCGGTCGATCGTCTACGACGATGAGACTGGGATCCACGTCGTTCGCCGCGACGGCGACAGCACGCGCACCATTTACGCTGGGGGCTCCTTTCCGTCATGGTCGCCGGACGGATCGACCATTGCCTTTGATACCGGTCGCCACATCTGGCTGATGTCTCCGACGGGTGCCGATCTGCGGCAAGCATCGGATGCATTTCCCGTTCGCATGCCGGATTGGTCGGAAGACGGGCAGCGGCTGGTTGTCGTGCAGTACCCACAGTCGGCCCCATCCGGCGAACTGGCGGTCATCCAGCTCGCTGACGGGATGTCCCATCTCATCACGTCCAATGCGAACGTCGATCAGTACCCACGGTGGTCACCTGTGGGCGGCATGATCGTTTGGTCCCACTGGGCGCAAACCTCACTCGGCGCGAACCGCCCGGAGGTATGGCTGGCAGACACCAGCGGCATTGGTCCGCATCGGCTCGTCGAAGCCGATGCGCAGCCAGCCTGGCATCCCGGTGGGCGCGCCGTCGTGTTTTCGAAGCAGGCTTCGGGAGCCCTTCGCTTGTTTGTCATCAACATTGATGGCACAGGCTTGCGGCAGTTACTCACCGCCGCGCCTCCGCGCGCTTGCGCTCCATGAACGCGGCCCCGAAGGCGCACTCGGCGGCGAGCTGATTGTGCGCCCGGCACAGGAGGCGCACGTTTTCCACCGTCGCATCGCCCCCGCGCGCCACCGGGTTTTCGTGTTCGAATTCGATCAGCGCGGGTGCCTGGCAGCGCCGGCCGCTCTCGCTCACGAACGTGCAGCGGCCGCCGTCGCGCTCCCGCACCGCGCGCTTCACCGCCGCCGGGATATGCCGGTCTGAGGCTGTGCGCCGCGCTTTGCCGGGGCGCGTGGTCGCGGCGAACTTTGCGCTTCTCGAGTCGGCCCACGAGCAATTCGAGGGCGCGCTTGAGCACCGAAGCGATGTCCCCCGCAGGATTCTGATGGCTCATCAGCGCCCGGGCCTGCTGCAGCAGATCGTATGTCTCTTGATCGAGCGTCACCTGGAGCCCGAACCGCTCGGGCGCCAGCGGCGTCACCCTGGGGCGCGGCGCCTCGGCCTCAACTCGCTCCGGAGCGAGTTCGCCGGCCGGCTCCGGGGCCGACGGCGTCGCCACCAGTGCCAGCACGGCCGGCGAAGGGACGGCCTGCAGGCGTTGCGGCAGGTCCGGCCGCGGGAAGCGCTGGGCGAGCAGCAGCTCGATCTCGGCCCGGGTCTTGTGCGTGGCCGCCGCCACCAGCTCGTCGGCGTTCCCGGACGTCAGGTGGCGAGCCAGCATCAGCACTGCTCTCATGTGCAAGCGGCCTTCGGCCAGCGCCACGAGCACGCCCGGGAACCGCCGGGCGACGCGCGCCGCCGTGATGTGCCGGTAGGCCGCGTCCTCGGAGAAGTGCAGCTCGTGGAGGCAGCAGGCGAACATGGAATCATAGCCGGCCTGCCGGTAGAGCTTGCGCTCCTCGACCCGACCAGCGCCTTCAGGTCGTGCAACAGGGCGCGGTCGCTGAAGTGCGAAACGGTGAAGGGGTCCATCCCTGAGTCTCCAGCGGGGGCTGGTGTGATCTCGGGGGCCGCGGGGGGCATGCATTGTCGCACGGCCCTTTTCGGCGCTCTGTGGGCCGCGCACAACGCCACGAACGGGGCGCTCCGAGATTTTTCGCGTCCGGCGCTGAATCAGAGTTCAGGCGCGCAGCATGGGCGCGCTGGCGCGCGACGGTGAGAGCCGCAGCGGAGTGCGAGTGAAGCGCACCCGCGAGGTCGTCAAGCCAAATCGATGTTAACTCGTCGCCCGCGTGTGCAGCCGCGGGTGATCCTCGGCGCCTCGGCGCCGCGCCGCTCCGCTCGCCTGGTGCTCGGGCCGCAGCAGGTCGTTCACGGTCTTCACGGGATTCAAGACCTCGAGCGGGACGTCGACGAAGATCGTGTTCCAGTGCGCCATCGCGCCGTTCCACAGCCCGCTGCGTACCCTCGACGATCTGCGGGCGGCGGCGTCCGTCGTAACGGGTCGCAGGCCCTCAGTCGCCGTCCTTTGGCTTGCTCTCGCTCTGGCGCTTCAGCTGCGCGTTCGCGCGCTCGAGCTTGAGCCTCAATCGGCCCTTCAGCCGCTCGGGCATTTCGTGCGGCCAGAGCCGCAGCGCTTCGGCGCGCGCCTGCTCGTACGTCCTGGCCCGCACGCCGATGCGGCATGTGCCGAACGTGAACGTGATGGCGGCGTCGTCGGCCACCTTCAGGGAGTCCCCCACGCGCAGCAACTCCCGGGCGTCGTACCAGCGCGACGGCAGGACGTTGTGCGGATAGATCCACGTGTAGTCCACCGCCCACAGGCTGTCGGCGTTCAGCACCGGGCAGCATCGCGCGCCGTTCTCGAGCGAAAACGCGGTGGTGTCGAGCCGGGCGCGCTGGTCGATCCCGACCCATAGGTCGGCGTGCAGCATGAAAGGCTTCATCGGCTGCTTCGAGCCGGGAGGCACGATGAAGTCCTCGAGGCGCGGCGCGGCCGGCGGCGCGGCCCCCAGCGCGAGCCCAGCGGCTGCGACCAGGGCGCACCACCCAAGCGCCGCGCGAAGCTGCAGCCGCGCGCCCGTCATCGCAACAGCGCCATGCGCCGCGTGAATCTCAGCCCCGCCGCTTCGAGGCGCACCCAGTAGATGCCGGGCGGAAGCGGACGCCGCGCGTTGTCGTCGCCGCTCCACTCGATGTGGTGGAGGCCCGCAGCGCGCACGCCGCTCGCCAGCGTGCGCACGCACCGGCCGTCCACCGCGTAGATCGAGAGCCGGGCTGTGCCCGCGCGGGCGAGCGCGAACGACAGGGTCGCAGCGCCGGGAGCGGGATTCGGGGTGGGCGGCAGGAGCAGCGTGCGCGACGGGTCGGCCGCCCGCGACTCGCGCTCGAGTGCATCGGGATCGAGCGGGCGATTGTCTGCGTCGCGGGCGAAGATGCGCTCGATGCGAATCGCGGCGTCCCCCTCGCGCACGTTCTCGCCCTCGATGCCCGGCCTGCGGCGCCCGAGCAGCGCGGCATCCACGGTGCCGGGACGCGGGAACAGCACGGCGCCCATCTGGCTCTCGATCCAGCCTGCGCTGGTCGAGCCCTCGGGCCGCACGACGCCCGGGTCCCACGCCAGGAGGACCGAGAAGCCCTGCATGCGGCCGGCCGCTGCGAGCCTGAGCCGGGCGGTCAGGATCTCGCCGGGTGAGACCAGCGATGGCGCTTCGACCGCGAACGCCTCGCGGCCCGCGACCCCGTGCGGGAGCGCGGGAGGCAGCGCCGCCATCTGGGGCGCGGAGACGACGTGGAAGTTGCCGGCGAACACCATCAGAT
>VBOS01000086.1 GCA_005893185.1 Candidatus Eiseniibacteriota bacterium | reverse complement strand
TCTACGCCGGCCCCGCGGGGGCGGTCGCGTGCACGGGGGAGGGCGAGGAGATCATCAAGCGCTTCATGGCGCACTCGGTCTACGAGCGCATCGCGAAAGGCGCATCGGCGCGCGACGCGGTCGAGGAGGCGGTGCGCGCGTTTCCCGAGCGCTTCGACCTCGGCTTGATCGCGGTGGACCGCCAGGGCTGGGGCGTGGCCGCGAACCGTCCGATGGCGTACGGGACGGCGGGGCGGTAGCGCGTTCGAGACGAGAGACTAGGTGAAGCGCAAGCGTCCCCGGCGATCGCCCGGCCGCGACCTGCTGAACCTGGTCTGGCAGGCGCCGCTCCTCGCGCTCCCCATTGCGCTCTTCTTCCTGCTCACATCCGGGGAGCGGCTTGCCACCTTCTGGCAGTTCTACCTCATTTCGTTGGTGTTCGGGGCGGCGAGCATGCTCGGGGTATGGTTCGCCCAACACTTCCTGACGCCGCCGCTGGTGGTGCGGCTCGCCGATGACCGCCGTGGCCCCTGGATCATCGCGGGTGTGCATGTCGCGATGGCGCTGCTGTTCGGAGTCGCCGGCGCGATCGCGCTGCACTTCACCATCATGCCCCAGATGCTGGGCTCGGCGCGGGCGGTGCTCGCCGTGCTCGCGTATTTCGTGCTGTTCGGGATGCTGGCCGTCGGCGTGGCGGTTGCGCTCAGCTTCTATCGCAAGGCCCTGGCGCGCGCCGGTGCCGAGCGCGAGCTCCAACTGGCGCGCCGGATCCAGGAGTCCTTCCTGCTCTCCGAGTTTCCGAAGCACCCGCGGCTCGAGCTGTACGCATCCAACGTCTCGTCCAAGGAGGTCAGCGGCGACTTCTACGACGTCGTTCCCGTCGGCGACGACGTCTACCTGCTCGCGATCGCCGACGTCTCCGGCAAGGGCGTGCCGGCTGCGCTGCTCTCATCGATGCTCCAGGCCTCGCTCCGCACCCAGGCGACATCGGACGTGCGGGTCTCGGCCATCATGGCGAGGATCAATCGGCTGGTGTGCCTGCGCTCCCCGACCGGACAGTTCGCCACGTTCTTTCTCGCCGCCGTGAGCGAGGGTGACCTCACGCTGAACTTCACCAACGCGGGGCACAACTTCCCGATCCTGTTCCGCGCGGGCGGCGAGCGGCGATTGCTCGAGACGGGTGGGCTCGTGGTGGGGATGCTCGAGGGCGCAACCTATGCCGAGGAAAGCGTCGCGCTCGCGCCGGGCGACCGGTTGCTGCTCTACACCGACGGCGTCACCGAGGCTGCGCGCGAGGACCACGAGATGTTCGGCGAGGAGCGCTTGATGGCGTTGGTCGATTCGATGCCGCGCGAGCTTCCGGCGCGCGAGCTGGTGGAGCGGGTGATCACAGGCCTGCGTGAATTCCTCGGCGAGGCCGAGGTCGGCGACGATGTGACCGTGATGGCGCTGCGTGTGGCCGCGGCCGGGGTCGATCCCGGGCAGCAGCCGACCCGTGACGGGGCGCGCTGAGACCCGCCCGCGTGGATTCCAAGCCGCGGCGGGCCGATAACTTCGCCGCCATGCGACCCGCGTCCCGCAGATCCGGCGACGATTTGCCCGCCGGCGCCGCCCATGCTACACGGGCGCCCATGTCCGACCCCGTCCCGCTCCCGGCCGGCGTCCGCGGGGCTGAAGCGCAGAGCCGTGCGCGCAACCCCTGGGCCTGGATTCCGACGCTCTACCTCGCCGAGGGGTTGCCCTACGTCGTCGTGATGACCGTCTCCGTCATCATGTACAAGCGCTTCGGCATCTCGAACACCGAGATCGCGCTCTACACGAGCTGGCTCTACCTCCCGTGGGTGGTGAAGCCGCTGTGGTCGCCGGTGGTGGACATCCTCGGCACACGCCGCGCCTGGATCTGGGCGATGCAGCTCCTGATCGGCGCCGGCCTCGCGGGCGTGGCGCTCGCCCTGCCGGGGCCGCAGTTCTTCCGCTGGACGCTCGTGTTCTTCTGGCTGCTCGCGTTCAACTCCGCAACTCACGACATCGCGGCCGACGGCTTCTACATCCTGGCGCAGACCGAGAAGCAGCAGGCGCTCTTCGTCGGCGTGCGCAGCCTGTTCTACCGCATCGCCACCATCGCCGGGCAGGGGCTGCTGGTCGTCCTCGCCGGCACGCTCGAGACGCGCACGGGGAACATGCGACTCGCGTGGAGCATCACCCTGGGCATCCTCGCCGGGCTGTTCCTGCTCTTCGGCCTGTGGCACCGCTTCGTGCTGCCGCGCTCCGCGGCCGATCGTCCGAGCGGGGCGCGAGGCGAGCTCGGCGGGGCGGAGGCCGTCCAGCTGGATCGCGCGTTCCTCGCCACGTTCGGCTCGTTCTTCCAGAGGCCGCGCATGGCGGTGATCGTGCTCTTCCTCCTGCTCTATCGCCTGGGCGAGGCCCAGCTCGTCAAGATGGTGGCGCCGTTCCTGCTGGACGCGCGCGACAAAGGCGGGTTGGCACTCACCACCGCGCAGGTGGGCGTCGTCTACGGCACGGTCGGGGTGGCGGCCCTCACGGTGGGCGGGATCGCGGGCGGCTGGCTGATCGCGCGGCACGGACTCGGCGCGTGGCTCTGGCCGATGCTCTTCGCCATTCACCTGCCGGACGCGGTCTTCATCTATCTCGCCCACGCCCAGCCGACCAGCCTCACGCTGATCCAGCTCTGCATCGCAGTCGAGCAGTTCGGCTACGGATTCGGCTTCACCGCCTATCTGATGTACATGATCTATCTCGCGCGCGGCCAGCATCAGACCGCGCACTACGCGATCTGCACCGGCTTCATGGCGATGGGGATGATGTTCCCCGGCATGTGGAGCGGGTGGCTCCAGGACCACATCGGATACCCGCGCTTCTTCACGTGGGTGATCCTGGCGACCGTGCCGAGCTTCCTCATCACGCTCGCCCTGCCTCTCGACGCCACGTTCGGTAGAAAATCCGCCGCTTGAGCCTCGCGCGGGGCGGGAGCCCGCGCATTCTCGACGACTTCCTGCTGGCGGGCGCAGGGCATGAGAGGCCGCCGCCCGCCGCAGATGCGTGTTAGCATCGCGAATCGATGACCCGCTGTCACCGCTGCGTCGAATCGGGGCGAGCGCGACGTGACGATCCGCCGCGCAACGCACGCCGACATTCACGCCGTGATGGATTGCCTGACCGCGGCTTTCGCGCCGTACGAGAGCCGCTACACGCCCGGCGCCTTCCAGGACACGGTGCTGAGCGCCGAGTCCGCCGAGCGCCGCGTGCGCGAGATGACCGTCTTTGTCGCAGATGACGCATCGGGTGTCGTCGGCACCATCGCGGCCGGCGCCGCCGGCGCGGGAGAGGGCCACCTGCGCGGGATGGCGGTGCTTCCGCACCATCAGGGGCGAGGCATCGCCGATCGGCTGCTCCATGCCGCAGAGGCCGAGCTGCTGCGGCTCGGCTGCACGCGCGCCACGCTCGACACGACGATGCCGCTCGAGCGCGCAATTCGCTTCTACGAGCGCAACGGGTACCGCGCGACCGGCGTGGTGCGAGACTTCTTCGGCATGCCGCTCTTCGAGTACGCGAAGGAGCTGCGGTAGGCTGTAGGCCCGACAGGAGGGAGAACGATGATCACTCGCACGCTGGGCGCCTCGGGTCTCCGGGTCTCGGCGCTGGGTCTGGGCTGCATGGGCATGTCCGATCTCTACGGGCCCGCCGACGAAACCGAGAGCATCGCCACGATCCACGCCGCGCTCGATGCCGGCGTCACGCTCTTCGACACCGGGGACTACTATGGCGCAGGCCACAACGAGATGCTGATCGGCACGGCGCTGCGCGGCATCCCGCGCGAGCGCTTCCTCGTGAGCGTCAAGTTCGGGGCGCTGCGCGATCCGGGCGGCGCCTGGCTCGGCTTCGACAGCCGCCCGGCCGCTGTGAAGAACGCGCTCGCCTACACCCTGCGCCGGCTGCGCATGGACC
The DNA here is from genome assembly GCA_005893185.1 of Candidatus Eiseniibacteriota bacterium. Classification (GTDB taxonomy): domain Bacteria; phylum Eisenbacteria; class RBG-16-71-46; order RBG-16-71-46; family RBG-16-71-46; genus WS-2. The sequence goes on along the minus strand of VBOS01000086.1, from coordinate 1,381 downwards.
ACATCGACGTCTACCGGCCCGGACGGCTCGATCCCGCCGTTCCGATCGAGGACACGGTGGGCGCGATCGCCGAGATGATCAAGGCCGGCTACGTCCGCCACCTCGGTCTCTCCGAGGTCGGCGCCGAGACGCTGCGGAAGGCGCATGCCGTCCAAGCGGTCACCGACTTGCAGATCGAGTACTCGCTCTTCTCGCGCGGCATCGAGGCGAAGATTCTGCCGGCGGCGCGCGCGCTCGGCGTGGGCATCACCGCCTACGGCGTGCTTTCGCGGGGGCTCCTCAGCGGTCACTGGTCGAAGGAGCGCTCGCATGCGAAGGGCGACATTCGCGGCTTCCTCCCGCGCTTCAGCGGCGAGAACCTCGCGCGCAACCTGGCGCTCGTGGAAGCTGTGGGCGATGTGGCGCGGGCGAAGGGCGCCACGGTCGCCCAGCTCGCGTTCGCCTGGGTGCTGTCGCGGGGCGAGGACATCGTGCCGCTCGTGGGCGCGAGAAGACGCGATCGTCTGACCGAGGCGCTGGGCGCGCTCGACGTCACCCTCTCACCGCAGGATATCGCCCGACTCGAGGCGGCGGTGCCGGCCGGCGCGGCGGCGGGCACGCGCTACGACGCGCGGCAGATGGGGATTCTCGACAGCGAGCGGGGGTGATCGCCTCCGGAAGGTCGCGCCCGCGGTCATCGCTCTGAGGGGCGCGCGCCCGAGCGGCGGCACAAGGTTCGCGAAATGTCCATCGGGCGGCACGCGCTGCAGCGGCGCGATGACCGAAGGCGGCCCATTTTACAAATGGGGGCCTACCTTTGTAGAAATCGCCGGCTTGCCTGCGGTCCCGGCCCTCGCATTTCCCAGAAATTCAGCGCTTCTGTGAAAGGCACAGGCCTTGCTGCAAACGGAAATGTCCTCCATTGGACGTGCCTGGAATCGACATTGCGGGCCCCGCGAGGCTTGCGTGTCCGATAGGATCGCGGCGACCGTCACCATCTGCGATGGGAACATCCGTGAACGGCGCCGCGATCCGGCCATTCTGTCTGCTCCCTCGATCCCCTCTCGCCCGTGGCGGCCTCCCGCGACATTGAAGGCTGCGTCTCCCGCCGGCGTCGCGCGCAAAAGCTCGTTCACGTGGATACGCTCCCACAGCCCTACAGCGGCCGGGTTCCCTCAACGGCTGGCGCTGTGCCGCGCCTCGTACGCGCGATACTGCAGCGCCTCGGCCAGCCGCATCGCAGAGACTTCCTCCTCGCCGGCGAGATCCGCGATCGTGCGGGCCACGCACAGCGCGCGATGCACGCCGCGCGCGCTCATGCCGCCGCGGTCCACGGCGTCGGCGACCAGCCGGCGCCCCTCGCCATCCAGCGCGCAGTGCCCGCGCAGCGCGGCGTTCGGCA
>VBOS01000085.1 GCA_005893185.1 Candidatus Eiseniibacteriota bacterium | reverse complement strand
CCGCGGGCGCCCCGCCAGGGCCCGCTCCGCCGCCGCTCGGTTGCCGGGCGCGCAGCTGCGAGGGCGAGGGCCGCTGCGAGGGCGACTGTCAGCTCGATGCGCAGGGGGTGCTCCGTCGTGCGAACGCCCGGTCGCATCCGGATCGCCGCGAGGCTAGCACTTCCCGGCTCACAGAGCTGGCGTGGTGGGTGCCGCGGCCGCCGGCACGTGCTCCTCGCGAAGGAGCGCGCGCAGCGCAGCTCGTGAGCCCTCCGCGAACCAGTCCACCTCGCCGGGCTGCGCCGCCGCGATCCGTCCCTCGCGGTCGAGCACGTAGGTGTAGGGCACGCTCGGACAGGGGAGTGCGGCTCGCATGCGCCGCTCGCCATCGAGCAGCACGGGGACCCGCAGCCGGTGACGCGCGACGTAACGCGACACCGAGGGGAAGGGATCGAAGCACACGATCGCGACGCGCACGGACTCGAGCTCGGGCTCGCGCCGCAGCGAGTCGAGCAGCGCCGCCTGCACGGCTCCGTGCCGCTCCCACGGCGCCCAGTAGTGGATGAGCAGGACCTGCTCGCCGCAGTACAGGTGGCCCATGCCGACCGGGACCTGCGGGAGCACGACGTCGAACGAAGCGGGCTTTCGCTCGGCGGGGGCACGCACGGCCAGCGGGTGCGGGCGGTCGCCTGGCCGGCTCACGGTGAAGAGCTGCGCGCGATAGACGACGATCGCGAGTGCGGCGACCGCTGCGGCGGCGATCCGGGGTTGAGGGCACGCGCGCGCGCCGGCCACGCCACACCTCGACCCAGCGCGAAACGCTGTCCGCCATCACCACGACCAGCAGCGACATGACCACGAGCGTGATCACGCACTGCATGCGAGCGGGCGCCGGGGCCCTGGCGAACGCCTCGAGCAGCGAGCCGGCGCCGGCTTGGAGCTGCGGCCGGAGATAGTTGACGCGCAGGTTCATCCAGCCGGCGGTAATCGTGTTCACGCACATGAAGGCGAGCGGCAGCAGCGTGCACCACACGTAGCGGGCGCGGCCCATGTTGATGAGCACCGAGGTCCCGATCGCGAGCGCGAAGGCGGCGAGGAGCTGGTTGCTCACGCCCAGCATCGGCCACACGCTGCTCACCGTGCCGGTCATCACGAAGTAGCCCCAGCCCGCCACCGCCAGCGCGCTGAAGAGCACGGCGGGCGCCACGCCGCGCCATTGCCGGAGCGCCGGAAACGCCATGCCGCCCACCTCCTGCAGCATGTAGCGCGTGACGCGCGTGCCGGCGTCGATCAGCGTCAGCACGAAGAGCGCCTCGAACATGATCGCGAAGTGGTACCAGAACGACATGAGGCCGCGCAGGAAAGGGAGGGAGGAGAAGATCTGCGCCATCCCGACCGCGAGCGAGACCGCGCCGCCCGGGCGGCCGGCGAGCCGCTCGCCAACCTCGCGCTCGAGCGCGGGCAGGTTGTGGACCGCCATCCCGAGCCCGGCGAACACCTCGGGCTTGGAGTTGATCGCGAAATAGTCTGCGGGGTGGAGCGCGCAGGCCGCGATCAGCGCGATCACGCCCACGAAGCCCTCGAGCACCATGGCGCCATAGCTGATCGGCAGGATGTGGCTCTCGCGGTCGATCATCTTGGGCGTGGTGCCCGATGCGATGAGCGAGTGGAAGCCCGAGATCGCCCCGCACGCGATGGTGATGAACACGAACGGGAAGAGCGTGCCCGGGAAGACCGGACCCCCGCCGCGCACGAACGGCGTGAAGGCCGGCATCTGGAGGCGAGGGTTCACCAGGATCACCCCGATCGCGAGCAGGAGCACAGCGCCCACCTTCATGAAGGACGAGAGGTAGTCGCGCGGGGTGAGCAGCAGCCACACCGGGAGCACCGATGCGACGAACCCGTACGCCATGATCGCGAAGCAGATCGTGCCCGGTGGGTGGAGGAACCAGCGGGAGAGCTGCGACTGCTGGATCCACGCCCCGCCCGCCACCGCGAGCAGCAGCATCACCACGCCGAACCCGGTCGCGGCCTTCATCGAGCCGGGGCGGACGCGATAGGACCACAGCCCCATCGCGAGCGCGATCGGGATCGTGCACAGGATGCTGAACACGCCCCACGAGCTCTCCTTGAGCGAGTTCACCACCACCAGCGCCATCGCGGCGAGCGCCACCGTCATCACGAATACGATCGCGATCGCGGTCGCGGAGGCGGTGAGCGGGCTCACCTGATCGCGCGCGATGTTGGCGAGCGAGCGGCCGCCGCTCCGCACCGATGCGGTCAGGATCACGAAGTCGTGCACGCCCCCCGCGAGCACGGAGCCGACGAGCAGCCACAGGAAGCCCGGGAGGTAGCCGAACTGCGCGGCCAGCACCGGGCCGATGAGCGGGCCGGCCCCTGCGATCGCCGCGAAATGGTGGCCGAAGAGCACCAGCGGATGGGTCGGCACGTAGTCGCGTCCGTCGCGCAGCGTGTGGGCGGGTGTCACGCGCAGGTCGTCGAGGGTCGCGACCTTGGCTGCGAGGAAGGCGCCGTACGTGCGATAGGCGATGAGCGCCGTGAGCGCCGAGACCACCACGAGATAAAGGGCGGGCACGATCGGTACCTCCGGCCGGGCGATTGAGCTTCGACTCCAGTCTAGGATGCGAGTCGCGCGGGCGGCAAGAAACGACGCGCTGCGCTACGCCGCCTGCGGGAGGGCGCCGCCGGCCTGCGCGGCGCGCAGCCGGATGAACGCCTCGACCACATGCGGATCGAACTGCGTGCCGCTCGACGACTGCAGCGCCTCGATCGCCTCCGCGGGCGTGCGGCCCTTCTGGTGCGCGCGATCCGTGACGATCGCGTCGTAGGCGTCGGCGACCGCGAGGATGCGCGCGCCGATCGGAATCTCCGCCCCGCGGAGCCCGCGCCTTCCGGTGCCGTCCCAACGGTCCTGGCAGCACACGACGAGGAAGATGACGCTCCGCAGGCCGCCTTGCGCGTCCCGCTCCGCGCCTTTGCCGCCACGGACGCGCGGGCCGAAATCGTCCAGCGCTTCCGGCAGCAGCCCGGCGGCACCCGCGAGGGCCTCGGCCGGCACATCGAGCTTGCCGAGGTCGTGCAGGAGGCCGGCCACGCGTATGTCCTCGACCTCGGCCTCGGAGCGGCCGAGCGCGCGGGCCACGTCCACGGAGGATTCGGCCACGCGACGCGAGTGGTTCTCCGAGTATCGCTCGACCGAGTCGATGAGCCGGGACATGATGTCGAGCGTGCCACGGTAGGCGTCTTGGAGCGCGTGGGTCCGCCGCTCGATCCGCCCCAGCAGAAGGCCCGCGAAGACGGAGACGACCGTGAGTGAGAACAGCCACAGCAGCGCGCGGGATGCGGGCGGCGCGAGCAAAACGAAGGCGATCGCGCCCGCTGTGCCGAGCAGCACGGCCGGGCCGGAGCTCCAGCGCCACGGGCCGCGCGGCGCGCCGGTCACGACGCTTTTCGGAGCGGTGGATCCGCCTCGCCGTCGTTCGCCGCCGCGAGCGGCGGATCATGAGCCGCTGCGAGCGCGGGCGCCGCGCGCTCCGGCTCGGCGAGCGCGGGCGCGGAGTGGCCGTGGCCCGGGGACGCCTTGACCTTCAGGGCCTTGCCGGAGCGCGCGGCCCCGCAGAACGGGCAGAATGCCCACTCGGGGCTGAAGCGACGCCGGCAGCTCTCGCAGTGCTCGCCGACGAACTCGCCGCACTTGGTGCAGTACGCGTACTCCTGCACCACGCGCGCGTGACCTCGTCGAGCGTCGTATCGCCTGCGAGCACCTTCTTCAGGCCGTCCTCGCCGATCGAGCGCATCCCGGCTTCGATCGCCGCCTGGCGGATGGCATGGTCGCTCGAATTGCCGAGCACGAGCCCGCGAACCGCATCGTCCACGTCCAGGACCTCGAAGATGCCGGTGCGGCCATGGTACCCGGACTCGTTGCAATGCTTGCAGCCGCGCGCGCGGTACAGCGTGACGCTGCCCTTCTCGCCGCGTGTCGGCGCGAAGCGGTTGAGGCTCGCGGCCCCGGTCTCGTACGCCTCCTTGCAGCGCGGGCACAGCTTCCGCACCAGCCGCACGCTCACGACGCCGACCAGCGACGATGCGACCATGAAAGGCTCGAGCCCGAGGTCGATGAGGCGCGTGACGGCGCCGGCGGCGTCGTTGGTGTGCACGGTGCTGAGCACGAGATGGCCGGTCACAGATGCGCGGAATGCGATCTGCGCGGTCTCCTTGTCGCGGATCTCGCCGATCATGACCACGTCCGGGTCCTGGCGCAGGATCGCGCGCAGCGCGGTGGGGAAGGACTTCTTGCCCTTCTCGTCCACCTGGACCTGGTTGATCCCGGGCACCAGGATCTCGACCGGGTCCTCGACCGTCACGATGTTGAGCGTCTCGTCCTGGATCTCGCGCAGCGCTGCATAGAGCAGCGTCGTCTTGCCCGAGCCGGTCGGGCCGGTGACGAGCACGATCCCTTGCGGGCGATCGAGGTAGCGCTGGAACCGCTCGAGGTCGTCGGTCTGGAATCCCAGATCGCCCAACCCCACGAGCCGCGTGCTCTGGGGCACGACCCGCAGCACCGCCTTTTCGCCGTGGGCGACCGGCAGGGTCGAGACCCGCATGTCCACGCGCTGGTTCGCGATCTGGAGCACGAGGCGGCCGTCCTGGGGCGCGCGCTTCTCGGCGATGTCCATGTTCGACAGTACTTTGATGCGCGACACGATCGAGCCCTGCGTCCACTTGGGCAGCTTCTGCACCTCCCGCAGCAGACCGTCCACGCGAAAGCGGACGACCAGATCGTGATCCTGCGGCTCGATGTGGACGTCGCTCGCGCGCTCCTCGACCGCGCGCGAGAGCAGCCAGTTCGTGAGCCGGACGATCGGGCGGCCCTCGGCTTCCGCCCGCAGCGCGTCGGCGGCCTCTACCTCCTCCTCCTCGTTGACGGCCGCGACCGCGACTTCGTCCTCTTTCGAGATGATGTTGTGAAGCAGCTCTCCCATCGAGCGGTCCATGTGGTAGAAGCGCTCGATCGCCTCCTGGATGTGGGTGGGGGAGGCCAGCACCGGCTTGATGAACATCCCGCTGTGGAAGCGCAGGTCCTCGAGCGCAGCCACGTTCAAGGGGTCCGCCATCGCGACGACCAGGGTCGAGCGCCCCTCGATCTCGATCGGGATCGCCAGGTACTTCTTCGCCAGCTCCTCGCGGATGCAGGCGAGAACCTGCTCGTCCACGACCACGACACGCAGGTCCACGAGCGGGAGGGAGAGCTGCTCCTGGAGGAGGGCGAGGAGATCCTCCTCGGTGACGAGCCCCATCTTGACGAGGGTGGCGCCCAGGAGCTGGCCGCTCCTCTTCTGCTCGGCGATCGCGGTCGCGAGGGCGTCCTCGGTGATCCGCTTCTTCTCGAGAAGGAGATCTCCGAGCCGTTTGTGGTCTCTGGCCATTGGGGTTTCGCGCCCTCGCAGGGAGAGAAGTGGTCGCGGCCGTGGTATCGGCACGGTGGCGCATGGAGTTCATTGCGCAATCGCCGGTTCCCATTTAGGGTGCGGGAAGCCATGTCCGACTCCCTGACTCCGACCGATGCGCGCGAGCCGAACCTCAGCGACGTCGCGCTCAAGACCATCTCCGCGCTCGGGACCGCCTCGGGCGAGATCTTCGACCCCGCGGGCGGGTTCGACGAGCTGCTGCGCGCGGCCACGCGCCACTGCCGGCGCCTGGTGGACGCCGAGCGCGTGCGGATCTGGGTGCTGCGCCGCGGCGGCCGAACGCTGGTCACGCGCGAGTACGATGACGGCGTGGGATCGGTCGAGCACCGCACCGGCAGCGGCGAAGGGCTGGCCGGCTGGACGATCACCCAGCGCCGCCCGCTGCGGCTGGCCCCCGACGACGCGCTTCCCAACCTGACCGGCGAGACGCCCTCGTTCCGCTCGGCGCTGGTGATCCCGCTGTTCCGGCGCGGCGAAGCGTTCGGGGTCATCGAGTGCCTGGACAAGCGCGGCGGCGGGGCGTTCACCGACGCCGATTTCGATCACCTCGACGTGGCATCTGAGCACGTGAGCGTGGCGCTCGACAACGCCATGCTGGTCCAGGAGACGCAGCGCCGCGCGCGCGAGAAAGAAGGGCTGCTCGAGTTGGCGAAATCGGTCGCCACTCCGCTCGACCTCGACGAGGTCATCGAGGCGATCCTCAAGTCACTGCGCGAGGTGGTGAACTACGATGCAGCGGCCATCTACCTGGTGAACCGCAGCACGCTGGCGCTCGAGCTGGCGCGCGACGTCGGTTATCCGGAGGGCTCGGAGGGGGCGTTCGGGCTGCAGATCGGGCAGGGGATCGTGGGCTGGGTGGCGAAGACCGGCGAGCCGCTGATCGTGCCCGAAGTTGCGCGGGACTCGCGCTACGTGGCGGCGCGCCCCAGCACTCGCAGCGAGCTGGCAGCGCCGCTGGTGGTCGGGGGCCGCACGATCGGCGTCTTCAACCTCGAGAGCGACGCCAGCGATACCTACCACGAGGGCCATCTCGAGCTGGTCGCGAGCTGCTCGAGCGCCGCCACCTCGAGAAGGAGCTGGCGATCGCGCGCGAGATCCAGCGTTCGTTCCTGCCCAAGAGCGCGCCCACGATCCCGGGCTTCGACCTGGCCGGAGCGGCGCGGGCGCACGACGAAGTGGGGGGCGACTATTACGACTTCATCCCGGCGAGCCAGACGCGGATCGGGCTCGCGATCGCCGACGTCTCGGGCAAGGGCATTCCGGCGGCCCTCATCATGGCCGGCTTCCGCATGAGCTTGCTCGCCGAGATCCGAAACGAGTTCACGATCCGCGCGGTGATGCGCAAGGTGAACTCGCTGCTCCACGAGAGCCTGGAGCGCCACCGCTTCGTCACCGCTTTCTACGGCGTGCTCGACATCCGGAACCGCGTGCTCATCTACGCCAACGGCGGCCACAACCCGCCGCTGCTGCGGCGCGCGAACGGCTCGATCGAGTACCTGACCGAGGGCGGCGTGGCGCTCGGCGTGCTGGCCGACTCGGTCTACTCGGACTGCCCGGTGCACCTCTCGTCGGGCGACGTGATCGTGATGTTCACCGACGGCGTGTCGGAGGCGGAGTCGCCGTCCGGCGAGCAGTTCGGCCAGCTCCGCGTCGAGGAGTGCGTGGAGCGCCTCGCCGCGCGCACCAGCCAGGAGATCGTCGAGGGGCTGGTGCAGGCGGTGGTGGACTGGACCGGCGAGCGCGGGCCCAACGACGACCTCACGCTCGTGGTGCTGAAGACGCTTTGAGCCGCGCGCACGGCATGGCGCGGCAGGTCAGGCGGTCGATGCCAGGGCGCGTGCCATGTCGCGCACTTCGAGGGCGTGGCCGCGGACCTTCACCTTCTGCCACATCGCCACCACGATGCCGTTCATGTCCACCATGAATGTCGACCGGCGGAAGAACTCGACGTTCCAGGAGCCGACTCCGAGGCGGCGGATCACGCCGAATGCGGTTCCCGCACTGCGCTCGACGTCCGAGAGCAGAGGATAGGGGAGGCTCATGCGCCGCGCCCACTCGATGCTGCTCTCCGGTGTGTCGGTCGAGACGCCGGCCACCTCGACGCCCGCGTCCTTCAGCTCGTCATAGTGCACGCGAAACTCGCGCATCTCGCGCACTCAGCCGGGAGTTGCGTTGCGGATGTAGAAGAAGAGCGCGAGCGGGCCGACACCCACGCGCCCGCGGAGGCGGAAGCGCCCGCCCTGGGAGCTCGGGAGTTCGAGGTCGGGCACCGGGTGATCGATCATGCCGGCCGGGTTGGCGCTCACACCCGCACCATAGTGCAGCGCTGAAGCGAGCGGCAACCGGCGCCGTGAGAGGGTGCGCTCCCGTCGCGCGCGCCACGCATCGCGAGGAACGCGGAGTCGCGAGCGCTTCTCCGCTCTCACGTGCGCTCGCGAGCCTTGATTCTCCGCGCAAATCCCGATAGTCTGCGACGGAGGCCTTCCGTATCCATCCGGGGAGTAGAGTCCGATTGCACTTCGACCCCGCGTTCTTCCTGATCCTTCCGGCGCTCGTGTTGAGCGTCGTGGTGCACGAGTGCGCCCACGGGCTGGTGGCGCTGTGGAACGGCGACACCACCGCGCGCGACCGCGGCCGGCTGACGCTCAATCCGCTGCCGCACGTGGACCCGTTCGGGTCCCTCTTGCTGCCCGCTGCGCTGGCTCTGTTCCACTCGCCGATCGTGCTGGGCTGGGCGAAACCGGTGCCGATCCAGTGGGCGAACCTCAGGAACCCGCGCAACGACCCGGTCAAGGTGGCGCTCGCCGGGCCGGTCTCGAACCTGCTCCTGGCGGTGGCGTTCGCGGTGGTGGTGCGGCTCGCGCCGTCCGGCGACGCGCCGGGCCGTGGCTGGACTTCGTTCCTCGCCCCGCTTGCGGTCATGGGCTACGCGGGCGTTGTGATGAACTGCGCGCTCGCGCTCTTCAACCTGATCCCGGTGCCGCCGCTCGACGGCTCCTGGGTCCTGATGCGCTTCCTGCCGCTGCGCCACATCATCGCGCTCCAGCAGTTCCGGCTGGGGGGGATCGCGCTGGTCGCGATCCTGCTCTCGTCGCACCGGGTCTCGCATCTCATTCTCGAAGGACCGCTGCGGATGGCGGTGCGCGCCTGCCTCGGGCTGGTCGGCGCCCCGGACGGCGGAGTGGAATTTTGAAGACGGGCCGCATCCTGTCCGGGATGCGCCCCACCGGGCGCCTGCACCTCGGCAACTACGTGGGCGCGCTCGAGAACTGGGTGCGGCTGCAGGACGAGGGGTGGCAGAACTTCCACATGGTGGCCGACTGGCACATGCTGACCACCGGCTACGAGGACACATCGGGGCTCCAGTCCGACATCCACGAGATGGTGGTGGACTGGCTCGCCGCCGGGCTCGATCCCGAGAAGAGCGTGATCTTCATCCAGTCGGATGTGAAGGAGCACGCGGAGCTTCACCTCCTGTTCTCCATGCTGGTGAGCAAGGCGCGGCTCGAGCGCGTCCCCACGCTCAAGGAGCAGATCCGCGACCTGCACCTCGACGAGCAGACCATCAGCTACGGTCACCTCGGATACTCCGTGCTGCAGGCGGCGGACATCCTGCTCTATCGCGCGACCCACGTGCCGGTGGGCGAGGACCAGGTGCCGCACGTGGAGCTGACGCGGGAGATCGCGCGGCGCTTCAACTTTGTCTACTGCCGCGACCGCGCGCCGGTGTTCCCCGAGCCCGAGGCCCAGCTCACATCGTTCCCTCGCCTGCGCGGGCTGGACGGGCACCGCATGAGCAAGTCGGTCGGCAACACGATCCTGCTCGCCGACTCGCGATCCCGGCCGGCCCGAGGCCGACGCCGCCGACGGCCACGGCGGCTGCGTGGTGTGGGAGTACCACCGCAAGTTCAACGCCGCAGATGCGGCTGAGGTCGCGCGCAAGTGCCGGGCGGGCGAGCTGGCATGCGTGCCCGACAAGCAGCACTTGGCGCGCGCTCTGGCCGCTGCGCTGGCGCCGATCCGCGAGCGGCGCGAGCGCTACGCGCGGGATCCGGATCGCGTGCGGGACATCATCGCCGACGGCTGCCGGCGGGCGCGGGCGGTGGCGCAGGCCACCATGGAGGAGGTGCGGAGCGCGATGGGTCTCAACCCTTCGGCCGCACCGGTGCGATGAGCCCGCGTCCCGCGCCGCCTGCGCCCCCCGCGCCCGAGGCGGAGGCCGCAGCCGTGCCGGCGGGCTCGGAGGCGGCATGGCCCGCCCGAGGCGCGCACCCGGAGGGCGATGGACCCGGCCCGGGCGCGCAAGGCCCCGGCGCCAGCGGGGGCGCGACATCGCCCCGGACGGTCACGGTGCGGCTCGCGCGCTTCGAAGGCCCGCTCGACCTGCTGCTCCACCTCATCAAGCGCGACGAGATCGACATCTACGACATCCCGATCTCCCACATCACCCAGCAGTACCTCGTCTACCTCGAGCTGATGCAATCGTTGGATCTGGAGATCGCGGGCGAGTTCCTGGTCATGGCGGCCACGCTGATGCGCATCAAGGCCAAGATGCTCCTGCCGCTGCCGGCCGTGGGCGCGGAGGACGAGGACGAGGGCGATCCGCGCGAGGAGCTGGTGCTGCGCCTGGTCGAGTACCGGCAGTTCAAGGAGGCGGCCGGGAACTTGAAGGGCCGGGAAGGCGAGCGGCGCCTGCTGTTCGAGCGCGGGATGGTCCCCAGCGAGGAGGAAGCTGGACCCCTGCCGCTCGCGCCGGCCAGCCTCTTCGACCTGCTCGACGCCCTGAATCGCGTGATGTCGCGCGTCCCCGAGGCCGCGGTCTACGAGGTCCAGGCCGAGGCTTGGAGCGTGGACGACAAGCTCTCGCTGATCGCGACCGCCGTGGCCGAGCGCGGCTCGGTGTCGTTCACCGAGCTGCTGCTGCGCTGCCGCGCGCGCGCCGAGATGGTCGTAACGTTCGTGGCGCTGCTCGAGCTGGTGAAGCTCGGACAGGTCGGAATTGTGCAGGACAGGGCATTCGGCGACATCATGCTCATCGCGCGCACTCCGGAGGTGGCATATGCCCCCGCGTGATCTGCAGGGCGCGATCGAGGCGTTGCTCTTCTCCTCGGATCAGGCGCTCACCCTGAGCCTGCTCGCCGAGTCGCTCGAGAGCCCTGCCGCCGAGGTGGCCGATGCGCTGGAGCGGCTGGGCGCAGGCTACACCGCCCGCAAAGCTGGCGTGGAGCTGCGCGAGATCGCGGGCGGCTGGATGCTGGTCACGACCTCCGAGCACGCCGAGTGGGTGGGGCGCATGCTGCGCGGCAAGAAGCGCATGCGCCTGTCGCGCCCGGCGCTCGAGACGATGGCGATCATCGCCTACAAGCAGCCGGTGACGAAGAGCGAGGTCGAGGCGATCCGGGGCGTGGATTCGAGCGCGGTGCTCGCGACCCTGCTGGAGCGCAGCCTGATCACGATCCGCGGTCGCTCGAAGGTCGTGGGCCGGCCGCTGCTCTATGGCACGACCCAGGAGTTTCTCGACTACTTCGGACTCCGGGACCTGACCGAGCTGCCGCGGCCCGAGGAGCTGCGCGCCCTGGTGGCGGCACGCGAGCCGGAGCAGCTCGACATGATGGAGCTTGAGGTCGTGAGCCAGGTTGCGAGCGATCTGGCCGCCAGCGCGGCGACCAGCGGGGCGCCGACGGTCGAGCACGAGATCGAGCCGCTCGACGAGGGCGACCCCGCCGCCGAGGATCTGGAGCCGGCCGCCGAAGATCTGGACCCCGCCGCCGAGGAGCCGGCCGCCGAGGAGCTGGAGTCCGCGGTGGAGGGCCCGACCGCCGCCGGGGACAAGCGGACGCCCGCCGCCCGCCCGCGCGCTCCGGCGCGGGCGTGAGCATTCGCCTCAACAAGCTCCTCGCGCAGGCCGGCCTCGGCGCGCGCCGCAAGTGCGACACGCTCGTACAATCGGGCGCCGTGCGCGTGAACGGCACGGTCGTTCTCGAGCCGGGCCTCGCGGTCGAGCCGGAGCGCGACCGGATCGAGGTCCACGGCCGCCCGCTCCCCCCGCGCGATCGGCCCGCCTATTTCGTGCTCCACAAGCCGGTCGGCGTGATCTCCACGATGAGCGATCCCGAAGGGCGTCGCACGCTGCGCGACTTCCAGCCTCCCGGGGCCCGCGTGTTCCCGGTCGGGCGTCTGGACGCCGACACCAGCGGCCTCTTGATCCTCACCAACGACGGGTCGCTCGCGCACCACCTCATGCATCCGCGATACGGCGTGACCAAGCTCTACCGGGTGCACGTGGACCGCGCGCCGTCGCCCGAGATGCTGCGCCGGCTGCGGGAGGGGATCGAGTTCGAGCCCGGCGTGCGCAGCGCGCCGGCCCGCGTTCGTGTGCGGGACGAAACGCCGGGGGCGAGCGTGATCGAGCTCGAGCTGCACGAGGGTCGCTACCGCCAGGTGCGGCGCATGTGCGAGGCGGCGGGGCTCAGCGTGCTGCGCCTCCACCGCTGGGGCTATGGGCCGCTGCGTCTGGCGGGCCTCGAGCGCGGGCTGTGGCGGGAGCTCACGGAGGAGGAGGTGCGCCGGCTGCGAGCCGGCTCCGCCCGCCCCCAGCCGCGGCCGCCGGGCGCGGGGGGAGCTGGCTCACGGGGTCGTCCGGAAGGATGGCGGCCGCGGTCGGCTCCCGACGAGCGGCGGGCGCGCGGAGCGCCGGGCCGGA
>VBOS01000491.1 GCA_005893185.1 Candidatus Eiseniibacteriota bacterium | reverse complement strand
GACAGCTCGATCGTGCCCGGCCGAGCCGGGAGCCGCTGGATCCCGGAGGGCGTATGGAAGCCGACTTCGAGAGGCGCCGCGAGCCCGAACGCGAGGCAGCGGCGGGCGAGAACCTTCAGCGAATCGCGCGACCGGGCGCGCGCGGCGCGACATTCGCCATCGTCATCCAGCAGGACGTAGAGATCGATGTCGGAGAGGGAGACGAGCCCGCCCCGATGCTCGATCCATACCGCTTCGCCGCCGGCGTGGCTCCCCGCGAGAACCACGGCGCGTGGCGCGGGCGCCCACTCCAGCGTCAGCTCCAGCACAGCCGACAGCAGCTCCGGCAAGCCAGCGCCCGGCCCTGCCGATCGAGCGGGCGCGGGCTCCGCGGGCCAGCGGTGGAGTGGGGTCGCACGCACGTGGGAGGGCCAGAGCTAGATGCGACGGTAGATGAATCCGGGAATCTCCAGACGTCTGCGATTGAGGACCGTGCCCAGCACGTGGGCCCCGGCCTTGCGGAGCAGGTCGACGGAGCGCGAGAGGACTGGGCGCTTCGTTCGTCCGGCCTGGACCACGATCGCGACCCCATCCGCGACCGCGGCAAGCGAAGCTGCGTCGGGGCTCTCGAGCACAGGCGGTCCGTCCACGATGATCCAGTCGAAATTCGCCTCCACGGAATCCAGGAGCTGGCGCATGGACTGCGCCGCGATCCCGTTCGGGTTCCAGTGCTCCCCGCCGAGCGGGAGCAGGCGCAGACGCTCGGCGGCGGGATCGGGATCGGGATCGGCGGAGGCGGGTTTGCGCTTGGCGATCGCACCCGCCCGCCGCTGCGCATCGGAAGCCACCCACTTCGACAGCGCCGGACGGCGTCCGTGCGCGTCGACGAGCAGCACGCGGAGCGAATCGTCCCGGGCCAACGTCGTGGCGAACTGGGTCGCAACCGTCGTCGTTCCTTCCCCGCCCTGCGCGCTCATCACCATGACCGTGCGCGGCGTGCGCTCCGTCAACGCCGCTTCGATGTGGACGCGCAACGTGCCCATCTCGCGCTGGACCTCGTCGCTCAAGGACAGCAGGGACGGCAGCGGCACCAGGGCCGGCGGCGGCAGGAGCGCGGCGGACGGCTCTCCGGCCCGTGCCAGCAACACCGGTGGGCCGGGCGTCGGCACGCGCGCGGCGTGAGCCGACGACCCGACAGGCGCAGGCGGGAAGGACGGCGCGGGCGGCGTTCCGAGAGTGCGTGCCTTGCGAAGCGCGTCGAAGATGCGAGTCATGCTCGGAGTTCCCCCTCGGGCGGCCGCCGGCTGACCCGCTTCACGTCTTTCGCCGACGCTCGCGAATCGCCGCCAGCACGGGCAGCTCGGTGGCTTCCTCCGCCTGCCCGGTGCTGTGCACAGTGACGTCAATGCCGTCGAAGAAGAACGCGAGGCCGAGCCCCACGACCAGGCTGAAGGCCGGGGCCAGGGCGAGCCGCGCGTAGTCGCGCGTGTTCTGCGGAACCGCCGGGCCGGCGGGGCTCAACAGCACGAGCGTGAGGTTGACCGAGGTCTTCTCGGTGAGCCGGGCCTGGTCGCTGCGGTGCATGAGGTCCTCGTAGCGGCCCTTGAGCAGGGAGATGTCGCGGTCGAGGACGCCGAGCTGCAATTCCTTGTCCGCCATCGGATCGATCCGCGCCTTGAGATCGGCCTGCTCGGCCTCGTTCACCTTCTGCTTCGCCTCCAGGATCGTGACGTGCGATTCCGACATGGCCAGGCGCGCGTCCACTTCACGAGTCAGCATCGCGCGGAGTGTATCCAAGGTGGCGTTCGCGGCGATGACATCGGGTGAATCGTCGCGATACCTCTCCCGGAGCTGCGCCACGCGCACTTGCTCGTCGATCAGCTTGGCCTTGAGGACGACCAGCGCGTTCTCGTTCGTGAACGTCGCGCCGAAGGTCGGCAGGTCCACGTTCTGGTTGGCCCGGAGCTCGGCCATCCGTTGATGGCCGGTACGCGCCTCCGCCAGCTCGCCCGAGGTCTCGTCGTGGCGTACGCTCAGGAGGCTGAGCTGGTTGAGCAGGTTCCGCCGCTCCTCGGTCACGTCCCCGACCCCGGCGCCGTCGGTGTACTTGCGGCGCGCCTCGACCTTGGCGTCGAGCTCCGCCTTCGCCTTCGCGAGCTCGGAATCGAAGAACTGGCGCGGGTCGGTGAGCGCCATGTCCCGCGAGCGGAACTCGATGTAGGCGCGGATCACCGCGTCACACACGCGCTGCGCCACGATCGGGTCGCGATCCGAATAGCCGATCGCGATCACGTTGCTCTTGCCCATCACCTCCGCGTCCACCTTCTTGGCGGAGATCTCGGGGACTCCGGTTCCGGCGGAATCGCCGGACGAGAGGAACTCCCGCGCGTGCTGCAGCACCTGGGCGCTGCGGATGACCTGGAGCTCGCTGCTCAGCTCCTCCTCCCAACTTCCCATCACCTGACGCGAGGCATCGAACACGCTCGCCTTTTCCCCGCGGCGCATCAGCAGACGCCCGCTCGAGGCGTATTCGAGCGGCGTGCTGAACGCGATGAACAGGACGGTCGCGGTGGTGACGGCGAACAGGCCCAGGATGACCAGGCGGCGGCGAAACACCACGGCCATGAACTCGCGCGCCGTCGCCTGCCTTGGAGTCGGGCCGGGCGTGAGACCGAACGGGAGATCGGGGGTCATG
>VBOS01000490.1 GCA_005893185.1 Candidatus Eiseniibacteriota bacterium | reverse complement strand
CGTTGCGCTGCGCCAGGAAGACGCCGTCCGCGTAGACTTTCGCGCCCAGCCCCGAGCAGACGCCGCCTGCGCGGATCGCGAAGTCGGCGTGTCCTTGGGCATCCGTGAGCTTGGCGACCTGGCAATTGCTCGGGCGCAGGTAAGGATCGGTCGTGCTCGCGGGGCAGAGGACGACGCCGGGGCATCCGCACAAGTCGATGAACACGGACGAGTTGAGGATCGGAACGTTGTTGAAGTCGCGCACCGTGACGTGGAACACGATGTCTCCCGCCGGGCACACCACGAGACAGGGATCGACGTCGGAGTTGGCCGGATCGGGCACGCCGGCGGCGCAGACGGTCGCGGAAACGACAACCAGAGCCAGAGCGAGTAGGCAGGACCGCATGGGGACCTCCTGGGGTTGATGGTTCGCGCCACGCGAGCGGACGGGTAAGTCTAGCATCCGGCCTCCTTAGCCCAGGCGATATTTCACGCCACCAGGCGGTGGCCGGCCGGACGAGCGAGGGGCGGCACGCGGCGCTTGCCGGGGCGTTCAGTCAGGGCAAACCCGCCGGTGGCTGCGCAGGGACTTTCGCACCCGCCGGGTGCGGGCTTCATCTATACTCGTCGCCTCCGTGACGATCGGGCGCGACGCGCACCAGGCCGAGATCGAGGTGTTCATGCAGCGCAAGTTCGTGCTTTTCCGGTGGCCGATCGTCCTCCTCCTCGCCCTGGCCGGCGTCATGGCCGCCTGCTCCAAGAGCGACAAGGGCACGAACCCGATGCCGACGACCGAGCCGTTCGAGTCGGGCGATCTCGCAAGCAACGCGGCGAAGACCTTCGTTCATATCTTCAACACGTCGGGAAGCTTCGGCTACCGCTGCCGCCACCACAGCAGCATGACCGGGACGATCGTCGTGACCGCGGGAGCCGGGGACTCGGTGGTCGTGAGTATCGGCGACTTATTTTTCAACCCGTCGTCGGCCACCATCAAGCCGGGCGGGTACGCAAGGTGGATCACCGGCACGACCACCCTGCACACCGTGACGCGGCCGTAGCGCCCGCTCCGTCCGAAGCTGCTCCGCTTCCCGTGGCACTCGATCCGCGCGAGGCTCTCATGCCCTTCCCCCGCCCGCGGCGGGGTCGCCGCTCGATCTGTGGCGTGCGCGCAACACCCCGGATCGCGCCAGCGGTGGGCCGCACGGCGCCGATTCCTCAACCGATTGAGGCGCAACGCGTCTCCCCCGCCTGAGCGGCATGGCATATAGCCTGCTTATTGCCGGACCGTGGTCAGGTTCCGCGAGCCGAGGAGGCAGTCATGAAGCGGTATTTCGAGGTGAATCACTGGGCGAGCCGTCTGACGCTCGCCGCCTTTGCGATGGCGATGCTGAGCCCCGCTGCGCACGCCGATCATTGGCGCCGGTACAAGGGAGCCCCGGCCTACGACCCGCCCGCCGTGAGGCACGTCCACTACGCGCCCCAGCGCGTGGTCTACCTCGAGCGCCACTCGGACGCTGCTCCGCTGTTCGCGGGCCTGATAGGCGGCATCGTGCTCGGGAGCATCCTCTCGCAGAGCAGGGCGCCCGCGCCCGCGGTCGAGCCCGCGGTCTACTACTGGGACCCGTGGTGCCATGAGCGCTTCGCTTCGCTCGCGCTCTACCAGTCGCACGTCTGCCGCGCCCATCACCCCAAGGTCCTGCGCGTGGTCGCGGTCGAATCCGGCGACTGCCTCGACACCTACTGCTGGCACGACGGCGGCTGGCGCAGCGAGCCGCGCTGGAACGATGACGGTGACTGGGGCCACCGAGGAGACCGGGACGATTAGCTAGGCATCGAGACGTGTGGGTCCGTACGGGCGCGGTTGGAGACGGGGAGCGTCCAAGGCTGCGCAGGCGGACTCACCGAAACGCGGCGGGCGGCGTCCAGCGACGTCGCCCGTTTGCGTTTGCCGCTGCTGGCGCTCCGGCTCGCCGCCCCCCATCGGGCCTCGGACCGCCTACGCCGCCAGGATGTCTCCGGTGCTGACCGGGTGCTCCTCGGGCTTGAGCGCGCGCGCGACGGTCTCGGTATCGGGCATCGGGAACCACATCGTGGGATTCTCCTCCGACTCCATGCGGCCGTCGGGGTTCACCAGCACGCGGCAGTTGGGCCGGCGCACGTCGTTGGGATTGGGGCTCATGGCCAGCACGACGTAGCCCGACTCGGTGACCAGCACCGAGCCCGCGGGGTAGAGACCGATCGTCATCACCAGCCCCCACAGCACCGCCGGGTCGAAGCTCACGCGCGCCGGGCCCAGAAGGTACTGCAGCCCCTCGAACGATGTGAACGGCCGCTTGCTGTAGGCGCGGTGCGCTGTGATGGCGTCGAAGCAGTCGGCGACCGCGACGATGCGCGAGAGCGTGCCCTGGCTCCACTCGCCGCCGAGGTCGGGGTAGCCGGTGCGGTCGAAGTTCATGTGATGCTCGAGGCACACGCGCATGGCGTCGAGCATCAGGTTCGAGAGCCCGGGCATGCGCATCATCATCTTCGCGCCCTCGAGCGGGTGGCGGCGCACCATGGCCCATTCCTCGGCCGAGAGCGCAGCCGGCTTGCGCAGCACCTCGGCCGGCACCGCCATCTTGCCGATGTCGTGCACCAGCCCCGCCACGCCCACGTCCGCGAGCGCCTGGCGCGGCAGGCCGAGCGCCTGCCCGATCCCGATCGAGAGCACGCTCACGTTCACGCAGT
>VBOS01000494.1 GCA_005893185.1 Candidatus Eiseniibacteriota bacterium | reverse complement strand
GAGATCGAGGCGCACATCGTGCTCGGCCGCGTGCTCATCCATGCCGGCGCCCGGCGCGATGAGGTCGAGAAGCCCCTGGAGGTCGCGCGGCGCCTGGTCGAGGAGACTGGCGCGAGAGGTCACTTGCCGTTCATCCATCTCGAGTGCGCGGCCCTCGCACGCGTTCTCGGCGACGACACGAGCCGGCAGCGCGAGCTGCGCGCGGCGCACCGGCTCTTCACGGAGATGGGCGCGCCGATCCGCGCCGAGCAGGCGGTGCGCGAGCTCGGCGCATGAACTGCCCCACCTGCGCGGCCGCGCTGCCCGACGAGGCCGCATTCTGCGGCCAGTGCGGCAGCGCGCTCCGCTCCGAGCGATCGTGCGCCCGGTGCGGCAAGGTGAACACGCCCGAGATGCGATTCTGCCTCGGCTGCGGGAACCCGCTGTCGCCGACCGCGCCCGAGCACGCGCCTCGCACGTACACACCGAAGCACCTCGCGGAGAAGATCCTCACGACGCGCGCCGCCCTCGAGGGGGAGCGGAAGCAGGTGACCGTCCTCTTCGCCGACGTGAAGGGCTCGATGGAGCTCGCCGAGCGGCTCGACCCTGAGGAATGGCACGGCATCATGGATCGCTTCTTCCAGCTCCTCACCGACGGCGTGCACCGGTTCGAGGGGACCGTCAACCAGTACACCGGCGACGGCGTCATGGCACTCTTCGGCGCGCCGATCGCGCACGAGGACCACGCGCAGCGCGCGTGCTGGGCGGCGCTCCACCTGCGCGACGCGCTGCGCGCCTACGCCGACGAGCTGCGGCTCAGCCGCGGCCTCAACTTCTCCGTCCGCACGGGCCTCAATTCGGGCGAGGTCGTGGTGGGCCGGATCGGGGACGACCTGCGCATGGACTACACGGCGCAGGGCCACACCGTCGGTCTCGCGCAACGGATGGAGCAGATTGCCGAGCCCGGGTGTGTCTACCTAACCGGGCACACCGCGGCGCTCGTCCACGGCTTCTTTCGCCTGCGCGATCTCGGGCCGCTCACCGTGAAGGGCGTGCGCGACCCGCTGCGGGTGTACGAGCTGGAAGGCGTGGGGTCCCTGCGCACGAAGCTCGACGTGTCCCGCGCACGCGGCTTCTCGCGCTTCGTCGGGCGGGAGGGGGAGACGGCGGCGCTGGAGGCTGCGCTCGCGCGGGCGACGCAGGGCGACAGCCAGGTGGTCGGCGTGGTCGCCGACGCGGGCGTGGGGAAGAGCCGCCTGTGCTTCGAGTTTTCGCAGCGCTGCCGCGCACGGGGGCTGGCCGTCCACGAGGCGCACGCCGTGGCGCACGGGAAGGCGATCCCCTTCTTCACGCTGCTAGAGTACCTGCGCGGCTATTTCGGCATCAGCGAGCGGGACCCCCCGCTGGCGACGCGCGAGAAGATCGCCGGCAAGGTCCTGTTGCTCGATCCCGAGCTGACCGATGCGTTGCCGCTCCTCTTCGATCTCCTCGGCGTGCCCGACCCCGAGCGGCCGGTGCCCCGCATGGACCCGGAAGCCCACCAGCGCCAGCTCTTCGCCGCCATGCGGCGCCTGACGCATGCCCAGGGCCGGCGGGTGCCCGGCGTGGCGTTGATCGAAGACCTGCACTGGATCGACGGCGGGAGCGAGGCGTTCCTAGCGAACTTCGTCGAGGCGTTACCCGCGACGCGGAACCTCCTCGTGGTGAACTTCCGGCCCGAGTACCACGCCGGCTGGATGCAGAAGTCCTACTACCAGCAACTCCCCCTGGTGCCGCTCGGACCGGAGGCGATGGCCGAGCTGCTGCGCGACCTCTTGGGCAGCGACCCGTCGCTCGCCGGGCTCGCCGAGCGCATCCGGGAGCGCACCGGCGGAAACCCCTTCTTCATTGAGGAAATCGTCCAGGCGCTGGTCGAGGGCGACAGCCTAGAGGGGACGAGGGGCGCGTATCGGCTGGCGAGGCCGGTGGAGCAGCTTACGCTCCCCGCCACCGTGCAGGCCGTACTGGCCGCCCGGATCGACCGCCTCGGCGAGCGGGAGAAGGCCGTGCTCCAGACCGCCGCAGTGATCGGACGTGAGTTCGCGGAGCCCATCTTGCAGCGCGTGGCCGCGCGGCCGGAGACGGAGCTGCGCGCCGCGCTGCAGACGCTCGTGCGGGCGGAGTTCCTCTACGAGGCGGCGCTCTTCCCGGAGTTCGAGTACGCCTTCAAGCATCCTCTCACCCAGGAGGTCGCCTACAGCTCCCTGCTGCTGGAAAGGCGGAAGGCGCTGCACGAGCGGACCGCGCAGGCGATCGAAGCGCTCCACGCCGGGCACCTCGACGAGCGCTACGGCGAGCTGGCGCATCACTACGGCCAGGGCGGCAACGTTCCCAAGGCCGTGGAGTATCTCCGGCAGGCGGGGCAGCAGGCGATCCGGCGCTCGGCGTATGTGGAAGGGATCGAGCAGCTGAAGACCGCCCTGGACATGCTCGTGACTCTTCCAACGACGCCCGAGCGAGCGCGGTCGGAGCTGTCCTTGCAGGTCGTGCTCGCCCCGGCGCTCATGGCCACGAAGGGTTTCGCGGCTCTCGAGGTCCAGCGGGCCGCTGCGCGCGCGAAGGAGCTGAGCGAGGAGCTCGGCGAAACCCCGCAGCTGGCCCCGGCCCTGTGGGTCCGGCTCTGGGCGCCGAGTCTGCTCCGCGGTGACCTGCACCGCGCGCGCGAGGCGGCGGATCGGATATTCGCGCTGGCGCACAGCGTGGGCGACACCGACCTGATCCTCGAGGCGCACAGCCTACGGGGACAGACCTTCTTCTACCTGGGAGACCTGGTCACCGCCCGGGAGCACCTGGAGCAGGCGATCGCCCGCTACGACGTCCGGCAGCACGCCTCCCACTCCTTCACCTACGGGGAGGACCCGGGGGTCGGTGCGCGGAACCACGCGGCCTGGCTCCTCTGGCTCGTGGGGTCTCCGGAGCAGGCACTCTGCCGCAGCAACGAGGCGCTCGCCCTCGCACGCGAGCTCGCGCACCCGCATGACCTCGCCTACGCGGTCGGCTTCGCCGGCTGCCTGCGCCTCTTCCGTCGTGAGGGACGCGCCGCCGAGGAGCAGGGGGATGCGCAGGTCGCCCTCGCTCGCGAGCACGGATTCAGCTTCTGGCTGGCGATGGGAACGGTGGTGCGCGGCGGCGCCCTGATCGAGCACGGCCGAACCGAGGAGGGGATAGCGGAGCTCACCGAGGGTCTCGCCGCGTGGCGCGCGACGGGGTCGGAGCTGAGCCGGCCGTACTGGCTGGCGTTGCTGGCCGGTGCGCAGCTCACGCTCGGACGGGCGAGCGATGCCGCGGCCCTCCTGGACGAGGCGGAGGTCATCGTCGAGCGGACGGGAGAGCGCTGGTACGAGGCGGAGGTGCATCGGCTTCGAAGTGAGATCGCACTCCGCGCCGGTGACCACGCCGAGGCCGAGCGCTCGTCGCTGTGTGCCGTGGAAGTCGCGCGCCGGCACGGCGCCAAGTCGCTGGAGCTGCGCGCCGTGACGAGCTCGGCGCGTCTCCTCCGGAGCCAGGGCCGTCGAGAGGAAGCTCGTCTGAAGCTTATCGAGACGTGCGGCAGCTTCACCGAGGGCTTCGACACGCGCGACCTGCGCGAGGCGAAGGCGCTGCTCGAGGGGCTGGGGTAGAGGCCAACGAGCCGACCGCGGGGCGGCGCCCATCTTCGAACCTCTTCGTCAGCGTTCCAGAAACCCCACCGGATCGTCCCTCGAAAATCCTTGAAAGCGCGCGGCTC
>VBOS01000493.1 GCA_005893185.1 Candidatus Eiseniibacteriota bacterium | reverse complement strand
GACAAACGGCAGGCCGCGCTGGCGAAGGCGTCGGTCTTCGCGACCTTGCTCCGTAAGGCCGTTCACCGGAGTGACACGCGGCAATCCGGTTCTGCGCCCACCGACGTCCGGCTGCGCGTCCTCTACGTCGGCGTATGCGGCATTGATGTCATCGGACGGTCGGGAAGGAGAGTCACGGAGTGTAAGAACTGTACGTGGACGTTCTCGCTCAAGCCCGAAGGCGATCCTGCCGATAGTGTCCGAAAGATCCCTAGTGTGCCGCCGCGGGAGCGAGACCCTGCCGGTTCCGACGACGGCGGGAGGAACCATGCGCAAGCGTCTCCTCATCGGCGGGCTGCTTCTGGTGATCGTCGCCTCGATCGGTGTTCTCTGGCAGGGCGCCGAGGAGCCCGTCCGGCCGACACACGAGAACGGGCCGCCCGCTCATCGGCCGGACCTGGGGACGGGTGCCACGGGGCCATCAGCGTCCGCGGCGCTACCGAGCGCCGCTCCCGGAGGCCCGCTCCAAACGCAGCGGTTGCTCCGCGCGCGCGACTTCGCGACCCTGACCCGCCAGCTCGAGGCGAAGCAGGCCCGGCTCGAACAAGACATTCGTCGGGAAGACGAGCTGTCGACCACGCTATCGGCATTCGGCGTCGCGGATCCCGCTCTTACCCCGTTGCTCGACGAGTGGGTCGTCGCCCAGCCCGAAGCCTGGGCTCCGCGCCTCGCGCGGGCACGGCACCGAATCACCGTAGCATGGCAGCGGCGCGGAGCGAAGCTGGCCAAGGAAACCTCGGACGAGCAGTTCGCCGGTATGCAGCAGTGGCTCGACGCCGTCATCGCGGATGCGCGCGAAGCGCTCCAGCGCAACCCGAAGCTCACGGAGGCGTACCGCCTGCTGATCAGGACGGCGCAGGCGCACGGTGATCAGCGGGCGTGCGTGCGCTTCGCAGAACTGGGGCTCGCGGTTGCTCCTGCGAGCCTGCGAGTACGGAGCGCGCTTGCACAGTGTCTCCTGCCGCGGTGGGGCGGCTCTTACGATGCCGTCTCGGCCCTGGCCCGCGAGGCACAGACGCACGTGCGCGAGAACCCCAGCCTGGCGTCGCTGCTCGGCTACGTCGACTGGGACCGAGGCTGTCTGGCCCGGAACGAGACGCGGTACGACGAGGCCGTGGCACTCTTCACGCGCGCGCTTGCCGCCGGCGAGGACTTCCAATTCTACGACGATCGCGCGGACACCTATCTCCGGCAGAAGCGCTACACCGACGCGCTCGCCGACCTCGCGCGTGCGCTTGCCCTGGCACCCGAGGCGTCCGGCATACTGGTCACGCGCGCGTGGATCCTGGTCGCTCTCGAGCGCTATCAGGATGCACTCGGCGACGTGCGGCTCGCGAGCGAGATCGATCCGACGAGCGTTGCGCTCGCGCGCTTCCGACAACAGCAGGGCGAGACGGCCGTATCCCAGGCGTACCAACTCCTTGAGACGACCAAGGACGTCCCGGGGGCGATCGCGCGGTACACGTGGGCGATCGAAATGGCGCCTGGAAGCGCCGAGGCGCAGTACTGGCGGGGGCGCGCGTACCTCAAGCAGAACGATCGCGCCCATGCGCTCGCTGACTTCGAGGCGGCAATCCACCTCGACCCACGCCATTTCGAGTCGTACAAGAACATCGACTGGTTATTCGCGCAACGCGGCGAGTGGGATGCGATCATCGCGCACTGGACGAGCTACATCGCGCTTGAGCCCATGAGCGGGCAGGCCTACCTCGAGCGCGGCGGCGCCTATCACCGCAAGGGCGACGAGAAGGCGGCGGTCGCCGATGCGCAGAAGAGCTGCGCCCTGGGCGCGGCCCGGGCGTGCGAGATCATCGGACACAAGACTGCCGCGCAATGAGGGCGGGACCCTCCACGTGCGCGGGCGGGGGGGTCCGCGCTGCGCCGCGTGGATCGAGCGGGCCCGTCCGGCATGAGACGTGGTGGCGATCGCCCCACGATGCAATGGTGCCGGGCGGCCGCCGTTCGCGCGTCGGTGGCAGCGATCCTCGGTGCTGCGGTCGTCGCTGCCGGTGCTCTGCTGGCCGCGGCAGGCGACGTCCCCTGCACGGAGCAGCTCGGCGAAGGGCCGGTCGAAGCCGACCGGCTCCCCAATGTCATCGAGCAGATCGGCAGCTGGTGGCAAACCGAACCACCTGCGTGCACTGCTCGATCCCCCTCTCGCGACGGGCGCGGTTAGGGGAGCGGGGCGCGGGCAGTGGCGGGGGCCGTCTCGGGGCGCTAAGAGCGCGTTCGTGGAGCGGCGCGAGGCCGTCATCGTCGGCTCAGGACCCGCCGGAGCCGCCACGGCGCTCCGGCTCGCTGCCTTGGCGCCGGAGCTCGCCGCGGGCATGCTCCTCCTCGACAAGGCCCGTCACCCCCGGGACAAGACGTGCGCCGGGGGCGTC
>VBOS01000492.1 GCA_005893185.1 Candidatus Eiseniibacteriota bacterium | reverse complement strand
CGATCACCGCGTCGCTGAACGCCTCGAGGCGGTTCTTCGTCATCCCGCCGGCGCCTCGGCCAGCAGCGCGCGGACGTCGAGCGGGCGCGTGATCATCCGGAGCTCGCCGTTCGCCGAACGCGGCCACTCCGAGCGCGGCAGATCGCGGTAGAGCTCGACCCCGTTGCCGTCGGGATCGCGCAGGTAGAGCGCCTCGCTCACGCCGTGATCGGATGCGCCATCGAGCGGGATGCCCGCGCCGCGCAAACGCCTGAGCGCGTCCCCGAGCGAGCGCCGGTCCGGATACCGGATCGCGATGTGGTAGAGGCCCGTGGTTCCGGGCGCGGGGGGCGGCCCGCCCATGCTCTCCCAGGTGTTGAGGCCGATGTGGTGATGGTAGCCGCCCGCGCTCACGAAGGCGGCCGCGTCGCCCAGGCGCTGCACCAGATCGAACCCCAGCACGCCGCAGTAGAAGCCCAGAGCGCGCTCGAGGTCGGCGACCTTGAGATGAACGTGGCCGATGTCCACGCGCGGGTCGATGGGCGCTTCGGGCATCGCTCGGCCCCCCGGTGCGATCAGTAGCGCGGCACGGTTGGATCCACGTCGCGCGACCAGGCCTCGATCCCGCCCCGCAGGTTCTTGAGCTTGCGGAACCCGGAGCGGTGCAGCATCTCGAGCGCGCGCATGCTGCGCTGCCCGATGTGGCACTGGAGCACGATCTCGCGGCTCGAGTCCAGCTCGCTCATGCGCTCGGGCAGGGAGTTGAGCGGGATCAGGACCGCGCCCGGGATGCGCGCGATCTCGAACTCCTGCGGCTCGCGCACGTCGATCAGCATGAAGTCTTCGCCGCGCTCGCGCTTCGCCGCGAGCTCGCGCGCCGTGATCTCCAGCTCGGCGGCATCCGCTGCATCCTGCGCCGGCCTGAGACCGCAGAACTCCTCGTAATCGATGAGCCGCGTGATCGTGCGCCGCTCCCCGCACAAGGGACACTCCGGGTCCTTGCGCAGCGTGAGCTCGCGGAAGCGCAGCGCGAGCGCGTCGAACAGCAGCAGGCGCCCGACCAGGGTCTCCCCCACGCCCAGGATGATCTTCAGCGTCTCGATCCCCTGGATCACGCCGATCACGCCCGGCAGCACGCCGAGCACCCCGCCCTCTGCGCACGACGGCACGAGCCCCGGCGGCGGCGGATCGGGATAGAGACAGCGGTAGCATGGCCCGACGCGCGCGTCGAAGACGCTGGCCTGGCCCTCGAAGCGGAAGATGCTCCCGTAGACGTTGGGCTTGCCGAGCAGCACGCACGCGTCGTTCACGAGGTAGCGGGTCGGAAAGTTGTCGGTGCCGTCCACCACGACGTCGTAGGGGCGGATCACGTCGAGCGCGTCGTCGCTCGAGAGCCGTTGCTCGTAGGTGTCGACGCGCACGCCGGGGTTGAGGTCCGCGAGCCGCGCCTTCGCCGATTCGAGCTTGGGGCGGCCGACGCTGGCGGTGCCGTGCAGAATCTGGCGCTGGAGGTTGCTCTCGTCCACGCGGTCGAAGTCCACGAGCCCGAGGCGCCCCACGCCCGCGGCCGCGAGGTAGAGCGCGAGCGGTGATCCGAGCCCGCCTGCGCCGACGATCAGCACGCTCGCCGCCTTGATCCGGCGCTGGCCCTTGAGCCCGACCTCCGGAAGGATCAGGTGGCGGCTGTAGCGCAGCAGCTCGGCCTGCGAGAGCGGCGGCAGCCCGTCCTCGCCCGTGGCCCATGCCGGGGGACGCCGCGCCGCCGGCTGCGGCGGAGCGCCCGCGCCGCCGTTGCCCCCGCCCACCGCCTGGCCGTCGCCCGCGGCGGCGTCGCCTCCAGCTATGCTCGGCACGATCGTCAGCGTGTCGCCGGGGGCGAGCGGCGTCGCATCTTGCTCCAGGTGCCGGACGTCGTCTTCGTTCTTGTAGACGTTGACGAAGCGCCTGAGGTTTCCGCCCTCGTCGAAGAGATGGCGGCGCAGCTCGGCGTGGCGCTCGACCAGCGCCCTCAGCGCGTCGCCGACAGTCGCCCCCTCGACCTCGACCGCCGCCTGCAGGGCCGCGTAGGGCCTGAGCGGCGTGGGAAGCAGAATGCGGGTCATGCGCGATCTCCGCCGCTCGTCGTTCGGTCCGGCCCGCCTGAAGGCTCCGAATGCGTGTCGCGAACTTCCACCGTCTCCTCCTCGAAGCGCGACCGATCCTCTGCAAGGCGCCACGAGCGCCCCTCTCCCGCCTGGCCGCGCGTGACGCCCACGATCAGATAGGAATAGTACGGCCAGGCGTGCTCGAGGTCGAACGCCGAGGGCCGCGCCGGATGGTCCGGGTGCGAGTGGAAGAATCCGATCACATCGAGCCCGGCCCCACGCGCCGCGCGGTCGGCGAAGAGAAATTGCTCGGGCGCGATCAGGTAGCGGTTGTGGCGCGACTCCTCGCGCCGGTTCTCGACCGCCACGATCTCCACCACCTCGCGCCTCCCTTCCCCGTCGCGCCCCAGCAGCACGCCGCACCCCTCGTCGGGGTAGGCGCGGCACAAGTGCGCGTGGATGCGTTCGCTCATGCGCGCGGAGAGCACGAGGCTCACGAACGCACTCCCGGGCGGTCGGCGCGCCCTGCGTACGGCGCGAGGCCCGCACCGGCCGCCGTGCGCTTCCGGTCGCGCGCGATCCGCTCAGCTGCCACGACCGCGGCGCCCGCCGACCAGCCGATCGCGAGCCCCTGCCGCGCCTGCCGCTTCGCCATCGCGACCGCCTCCTCGCTCGACACCTCGATCGTGCGCTGGTGCGCAGCTGGATCGTAGATCGCAGGCGCTCCCGCGCTCGCCAGGTGCTTCAGCCCCTCGAGCACGTGCAGTGGTGAGTCGGGCTGCACCGCGATCGCGATCAGCGCCGGATTCAGCTCCTTGAGCCGCCGGGCGGTGCCGACCAGGGTTCCGGAGGTGCCGATCCCGGCCACCAAGTGCGTGACGCGGCCTTCGGTCTGCGCCCAGATCTCCTCGGCCGTGCCGCGATAGTGCGCCTTCCAGTTCGCCGGGTTCGAGTAT
>VBOS01000488.1 GCA_005893185.1 Candidatus Eiseniibacteriota bacterium | reverse complement strand
GGCCGGCTCGGGAGCGAGGGCGGGCGGCTCGCCGCTCTCGAGCGAGCGGTTTCCGAAAACGCGGCGCTTCGCACGCGTCTCCTGCCGCACGTCGTGCCCACCGCGCTGTTCGCGTGGATGGTCCTGCTGGTGGGCGCAGGGCGCGCGCTGGCGTCCCGCGTGGCGGGGACGTTGCGCTGGCCGCCGCTCTCGCAGGCGCGCTTCCGGGACTGGCGCCTGCCGGACGGTGCGATCTGGGTGTTTCTCATGGGGTTGGCGTTGCTCGTGGGCCAGTGGCCGCCGTCGACGCCGACCGCATGGACGCTGCTGCTCAACACGATGCTCGGGTTTTGTGTTCAGGGGATCGCGGTCGTAGAATCGCTGTTGCTTGCGCGCGGCGTACCGCCCTCCCTCATCGTGCTCACGATGTTGTTCGTTTTCGCGGTCGCGATGCCGATATTCATGCTCGCCACCGCGGCCGTCGGACTGGGCGACGTCTGGCTGGATTTTCGCCGGCTGGAGCCCGCCGCGGACCAGGAATAGGAGAACGCGATGGACATCATCCTGCTCGAAGACCTGGAAGGACTGGGAGCCAAGGGCTCGCTGGTCCACGTGAAGCCGGGCTACGCCCGCAACTACCTGCTGCCGCTCCGGCTGGCGATCGCGGCAGGCGACAAGGCCGCGAACCTCTATCAGGAGCTGGAGCGGCAGCGCCTGGCGCAGGCGGACAAGCGGCTGGTCCAGGCACGCGCGGAGGCCGCGAAGCTCGACGGGGTCGAGATCAACATCGCGGCGGAGGCGAACGAGGAGGACACGCTGTTCGGGTCCGTCACAAGCGCCGATGTGGCTGCGGCCCTGGCCAAGGCCGGGCACGACGTGGACAAGCGCAGGATCGAGCTGCCCGAGCACGTCAAGCAGCTCGGCCGCTACGACGTTCCGATCCGCATCTTCCAGGAGGTGACAGCGACCGTGGACCGCGAAAACGAACAACATCGTGAGCACGATGAGGGAGGGCGGTACGCCGCGCGCAAGCCGCCGGCGGCGCCGGCGGTGAGTGACTCCAACCGCGTGCTGGCGCGGATCGGCAAGGAGACCATCACGCGCGCCGATCTGGACCGGCGCATCGCGGACCTGCCCGAGCAGGTGCGCGCCAACTACTCGACGCCCGACGGCCGGCGGCAGCTGCTCGACCGCGCGATCGAGGAGAAGGTTTGGCTGCAGGCGGCGACCAAGAAGGGCGTTCCCGATCGCCCGCAGGTCAAGCGTCAGATCGAGCAGCAGCGCCGCGACTTCCTGATCCGCACCTACGTCGGCGAGGTGATGGCGCAGAACCCCGCGCCCACGGACTCGGAAGCCCGCGTCTACTACGACGCGCATGCCGACGACTACAAGATGCCGGCCACCATCACGCTGCGGCACATCCAGACCAAGACGCGGGACGACGCCCGGCGCGTGCTGACCTGGACCAAGGGCAAGATGGACTGGAACCGGCTGGTCCAGCGCTATTCGACCGACTCGCTGACCCGCGCGAACGGCGGCTCGATCGGCTCCGTGACGCGCGACGGCATGTTCTCGACGCTCGGCGCCCAGCCCGCGCTCGCGGAATCGGCGTTCGCGCTGGGCGCAGGGAAAATCGGCGGGCCCTTCAGGACCGACCGCGGCTGGCACGTGATCAAGGTGGAGACCCTGAAGCCCGAGAGCAGCCGGCCGTTCGACCAAGTGCGCTCCGGGATCATGCGACAACTCGGATCGCAGCGCTCCCAGGAATACTACAAGGCCCAGCTCGACGCCGCGCGGGCCAGCGTCGGGGTGAAGGCCGACTCGGCGGCCATCGAAAGCTTCCTGAGCCAGAAGAAGAGCCCGCGCGACATGTTCCAGGAGGCGCAGAGCGCGGGGGCGGCCGCCAAGCGGATCGAGCTCTACAAGAAGCTGCTCGATGAATATCCGAGCAGCGAGGTCAGCGCCCAGGCGCAGTTCATGGTGGGTTTCATCTACTCCGAAGAGGTCAAGAACTACGACGAGGCCGAGAAGGCCTTCCGCCAGCTGCTCAAGCGCTACCCCGATTCCGAGCTGGCAGCCTCCGCCCAGTGGATGGTGGAGCACATGCGCACCGAGGAGGCGCCGTCGTTCGTCAACACGCAGGCGGACTCGGGCCGCCGCGGCGGGCCGCCGCGGAAGCGCAAGAGCGCGCCGGGAAAGAAGCCGTGAACGTCGTCGAAACGCGCGTCAATGGCCTCATCGTCGAGAGCAAGACGCAGCAGAACATCGTGATCCTGCGCGAGGTGGACGGCGAGCGCATCCTTCCGATCTGGATCGGGCCGAGCGAGGCCATGGCGATCCGCCGCATCCTGTCGGAGGACCCGTTCCCGCGGCCGCTCACCCACGACCTCCTCTTCCTCGTGGTGGAAGGCCTCAAGGCCAAGATCGTGCGCGTTGTGATCTCGGATCTGCGCGAGAACACGTTTTACGCGAGCGTGTTCGTGCAGCGCGAGAGCGACATGCTCGCGCTCGACGCCCGGCCCTCCGACTCGATCGCGCTGGCTCTGCGCGCGCGCGCGCCCATCTTCGTGAACGATAAGCTCCTCCAGCCACCGCCGCGCGCCGAAGAGCCGGAGGGCGAGGAGAAGCCCGCGCGCGAGCTGACCGAAGAGGAGAAGGCCGAGCAGTTGCGCCGCTACCTCGAGAAGCTGAATCCCGAGGACTTCGGGAAGTTCAACCTCTGATGCGGAGCGTGGCGGTCGCTCTGCTGATCGTGGCGGCGACGCTGGCGGCCACGATGCCGGCCGCAGCCGCCCCGCCGCTCGACCTTGCCGGCGCGGACGCGCTGGCCGCCACGCGCGGCGGCGGCGACCTTCTCCTGCGCTGGGCCGCGAAGGCGAGCCTGCCCGAGCTGCTCTTCGTGCTCAGGCGCTCGCCCTCCGAGCTGGGAGAGACCGAGGGCCCGCTGGTGGAGGAGGCCCTGAAGAGGACCGCGAGCGACCGCCGCGCGCTGCGCTCGCGCCTCGTGGCGCGCCTGGCGATGGTCTCCCCCAAGTCGATGAAGAAGCAACTCGAAGCGCTCGCCGAGGGCGGCGGCAATCCGCCCCCGCGGCCGCGGGCATCGGTGTTCCGCGTGGCGGCATTGCTGCCGGGCAGCGGCGCGTACGAATCCTACGGGCGCGCGGTGCGGCTCGGGCTCCAGCTTGCGCTCGCCGAGGCCAGGAGCGGACAGGAGCCGCCGATCGAGCTGCGCTATTGGCCCACGGGCGAGGACGATCCCGGGCGGGTGGCGGCGGCGCTCGACTCGGCGCTCGAGACGAGCGGCGTGGTGGTCGGCGAGCTGCTGAGCGTGCCCACCGTCTCGCTCGCGACCGGCGCCCGAATCGCGCGCGCCGTTCTCGTCTCGCCCACCGCCACCGACGAGAGCGTGGGCGCGGTCGGAACCGGCGTGTTCCAGATTGGACCGTCGGCCGCGCGCCGCGCAGCTGCGCTCGTCCGCGCATGCAAGGACGCCACGCCGCGCGGGGTCGGCGTGCTCCACTCGACCGAAACGGGGCACAACGCTCTCGGCGAGCGCTTCGCCGCCGCCGCCGAGTCGCTCGGGCTTTCGCTGGTGTGGCGCGACACCTACGCCCCCGGCGCCGCCGATTTCAAGGCGGCGATCCGCGCGATGACCGCGCAGAAGGTGGACGTGCTCTTCTGGGACGGCGATTCGCGCGAGGCGGACGCGCTGTTGCGCGAGCTGGTGCAGGAGAGGATCGCGGTGCGGCTCTGCGGCGGCGATGAACTCTCGCCCGAGCAGTATCATTCGGAGACCCGCGCCATGCTCGAGGGCGCCCGCTA
>VBOS01000087.1 GCA_005893185.1 Candidatus Eiseniibacteriota bacterium | reverse complement strand
ACTCGACGCCGTCGCCTGCGATCGCGCGCAGCCGCTTCTCCTCCTGGCCGCTGCCGACCACGACCAGCCGGCGACCGAGCCGGCGACAGGCCGCGATCGCGAGGTCGGCGCGCTTGTATGGCGCGAACGCCCCCGCCAGCAGGTCGTAGTCGCGCGTTCCGCGGGCGATGGCGAAGCGCGCCAGGTCGACGGGGGGGTACAGCACAGCCGCGCGGCGGCCCCAGTGGCGCGCGATGCGCTCCGCGACGTGCGACGAATCGGCGAGCATCACGTGAGGCCGCGCGGCGGTGCGGACGTCCCACGCGCGCAGTCGCGCGCACACGTCGCGCACGTAGGCGGAAAGCGGCCACGGGAGGCGGCCCGGCGGGAAGTACGCGCCCTCCAGCTCCCAGATGTAGCGCATCGGCGTGAACACGTAGCTCAGATGGAACGTGCCGGGGGGCGTGCGCACGCCCTTCGCGACCGCGTGGCTCGTCGAGATCACGACGTCGTAGCGCGAGAGGTCGAAGCCCTCGATGGCGGCCGGGAAGAACGGCAGGTACCAGCGGTAGAGCCGCGCGGACGCCGGCAGGAGCTGGAGGAAGCTGGTGACGATCACGTGGCGCTCGATCGCCGGGGAGACCGAGCCTCGGTTCCACACCAGCGTGTAGACGTCGGCCTCCGGGAAGAGCGCGCACAGGCGCTCGAGCACTTTCTCGCCGCCGCGCATGCCGGTGAGCCAGTCGTGGACCAGCGCCACGCGGCGCTGTCCGCCCGCTGCGCGCGCCGACGAGCCCGGCGGGTCCGCCTCCCACCCCGCTGCCGCCCACGCGAGCCCGGTCAGGAAGTAGAGCGGATAGAGCAGCTCCTCGTCGCCGAAGTTCCACTCGAAGAGCCCGGCGACGAGAAATCCCGCGAGCGCCGAGCGGACGCCAAGGCGCACGCCGGCGCTCAAGCCCCCGGCGCGCGCAGCGGCTGAGAGCCCGCGCCCCGTTGTGCGAAACAGCGAGCCGTAGAGCAGCACGAAGGTCAGGAGCCCCACGATCCCCATGCTGGCGGCGATCTGGACCGGCACGCTGTGCAGGTGCCCGGCCCGCTCGCGGGATTGCTGCGAGCGGTACCGGTCGTAGACCGTGTGCAGATCCTGGAGCCCGACGCCTGTGAGCGGGTGGTCGCGGAAGATGCGCGCGCCCGCCTCCCAC
This sequence comes from Candidatus Eiseniibacteriota bacterium, assembly GCA_005893185.1. Lineage (GTDB taxonomy): Bacteria > Eisenbacteria > RBG-16-71-46 > RBG-16-71-46 > RBG-16-71-46 > WS-2. The sequence goes on along the minus strand of VBOS01000087.1, from coordinate 2,867 downwards.
ATGTAGGTCCGCTCCCGGTTCCACTCGTTCGCGGGATCGAACATCCCCTGGAGGCGTGCGCGGTACGAGGCCGGCGCGAGCACGACCGCCAGCGCGACCATCACAGCCAGCCCCGGCAGCCAGCGCGGGCGCGCGACCGCGACCGTCGTCGCCAGCGCGACCGCAACCCCGAGCCACGAGCTTCTGGTGTAGGTGGCGGCCAGCGCCAGGCCTCCCACGATCAGCGTCGCGAGCGCCAGCGCCCGCCAGCGCCGTTCGCGCGCCAGCACGGCCACGCCCGCCGCCACGCTCGTGAACAGCAGGAGCTGGCCCGCGAACGTCATGTAGTGCCCGACCGGTCCGCGGGCCCGGGCGGCAAAGCTCGCCCCGTGCTGGACGAAGCGGGCGAGCCCGAAGGCCGATGCGACCGCCGACGAGCCGAGGAGCACGGCGAGGGCTTGCCGACCGCGCCCCGGGACCCGGGCGTGAAACGCGGCCAGGCCCACCAGCGCCGGGAACAGAACCTTGGTGAGCCGCGCCAGACTGGCGGAGCGATCCTCTGCGAGCATTGCAGAAAGCAACATCGCGATCGCCCAGGCCAGGGCCGGAAGCTCGACCAGCGTGCGGGGCCAGGGTGCTCCCCGGACCACCATTGCCAGCGTCAGCGCTCCGCACAGGGCGGTCGCGATCCCCATCGGGGCGATCGACCACGGCAGCACCGCCGCGAGCAGCAGGAAGGCCAGCCCGGCGCCCCGGTCGAGCGGGTGGGGCCTAAGGGGGGCGGGTGTATGCTGGGGGGTCGATGTGGGCATCAGCCTGGGGTCGGCCGCCAGATTGGATGCTCCGGTTCACAACTTCAAGCGCGACTCCTTCGGCGTTTCGTGGGACAATTAAAGAGGGAAGTGGTGTATTTGAGATGAGCCGCCGATAACCACCCTGGGTCAGTCGTCCGCTTCCGGCATCGCCGGCGACCGCGGCGCGCGCGGCCCCGAGGTTCCGTTGACAAGTGTATGGGCGTTCCATAGCCTGGATGGTCGCCGTCGTGTGAGGTTCCCGGTGGGCCGTCACCCGAGAAGGCGGACGCCCGCAATGGGGTGGCACTCGGAGGAAGCAAGAAATGCAAGTCCTCGTAACAGGAGGCGCGGGTTTCATAGGCTCTCATCTCGCCGAACAACTCCTGGAGCAGGGCCACGAAGTCTGGGTGCTGGACGACCTCTCCACGGGTAGCCTAAACAACCTCAAGACATTCGAGCACCGTCCCGACTTCCATTTCGTCAAGGGCAGCGTCACCGACACGGTTCGCGTTTTCGAGCTCGCAGCCAAGTGCGACCGCATCTTCCACCTTGCCGCCGCCGTGGGCGTGCGCTACGTGCTCGACGATCCGCTGCGCTCCCTCATCACGAACATCCGCGGCACCGAGGTCGTGCTCGAAGCCGCGAACGTCAAGCGCACCAAGGTGATCCTGTTCTCGAGCAGCGAGGTGTACGGCAAGGGCGAGAGAGTGCCGTTCGCGGAGGACGACGACCGCGTGCTCGGGCCCACGCACAAGCTCCGCTGGGCCTACGCATGCGGCAAGGCGGTGGACGAGTGCCTGGCGCAGTCCTACTGGCAGCGGCACAACCTTCCGGTCGTGATCGTGCGCTGTTTCAACACGTGCGGCCCGCGTCAGTCGGGGGCTTACGGGATGGTGATCCCGAGCATGGTCGAGCGCGCGCTGCGCGGCGAGCCGATCCAGGTCTATGGCGACGGGCTCCAGACGCGGTGCTTCTCGGCGGTAAACGACGTGGTGCGCGGCGTGCTGATGCTGGCGGACAACGAGCAGGCGGTGGGCGAGGTCTTCAACATCGGCACCGCCGAGGAAGTCACGGTGCTCGAGTTGGCGCAGCGCATCCAGCACCATTGCCACAGCAAATCTTCGATTCAGTTCGTGCCCTACGAGCAGGTCTATGGCGACTCCTTCGAGGACATGCGCCGGCGCGTGCCGGATCTCACCAAGATCCGCAGCGTCACGGGATACCGGCCCGAGGTCACGCTCGACCAGCTCCTCCAGCTCACGATCCGCCACTTGCAGGACAAGCAGACTCCGCCCCGCCCGGCCCGGCTCGCGACCGCGTAGGAGCGGCTTCATCCCCGCCCCCGACCGGTGATGGCGTTCGCGGCGGCCTTCCTCGTCTCGCTCGTTCTCGCGTTCGCGCTCACCCCTTTCGCCGACCGCCTGGCGTGGGCGACGGGATTCCTCGATCGCCCCGCTGCGCGCAAGCTCCACACCTCCGCCACGGCGCTGCTCGGCGGCCCCGTGGTGTTCGTGTGCGCGCTCGGGGGCTGGGGCGCGGCCCGGCTGCTCGCGCCGGCAACGTTCGAGCGGGACGCGATCACGCTCCTCTCCGGCGCCTTCATCGCCCTCGGCCTGGGGCTGTGGGACGACCGCTTCGGGATGCAGCCGGCGGTCAAGCTGCTCGGCCAGTCGGCCGCGATCGGCACGCTCCTCACATCGGGCGAGGTTCCGAACTTCGGGATTCCGCCGGAGATCGCGGGCCCGGTGCTGATCGTGCTGCTCGTCGGTCTGATGAACGCCGCCAACTTCCTCGACAACATGAACGGCATGCTGGCCGGGCTCGCCGGGATCGCGCTCCTGGCGTTCGGCGTCCACTCCGCTTCGCGCGGCGCGTACGGCACAGCGGCCGCTCAGCTCGCGCTCGCCGGGGGCTGCGCCGGATTCCTGCCCTGGAACTTTCCGCGGGCGCGCATCTTCCTCGGGGACGCAGGAAGTCTGTTTCTAGGCTATAGTCTGGGCGCCTCGGCGGTGCTGGCCTGTCACGGCCCGTCCACCGGCTGGGGCCGGCTGGGGGCCGGGCTGGTGCTCGGCTATCCTGCGTTCGACATCGTTT
>VBOS01000489.1 GCA_005893185.1 Candidatus Eiseniibacteriota bacterium | reverse complement strand
CCGAGGACCTGAGCGGCAACCTGCGAGGCACGCTCGGCCTCTACACCGGCGCCCCGGTCGGATTCAATCTCAACTACAATCTCCGAGACTCCCGGGTGGAGACCCCGGCCTCGGTCCCGTCCTACTTGACCGGCCGCGACTCGATCCAGCAGGTGTTGAGCGGAGATCAGGGAATCGACATGTCGCTGAGGGTGCGGCGCGACAACGACCGCTACCTCAACTTCGGCCAGCGCTTCGGCTATGCGCGGCAGGCGTCGGCGACCGCTGTGACCAGCCAGAATTCGCGCCGCGACCGGGGGTTCACGATGACCGGCCGATACGGGTTCCACTCCATTTCCCTGGACGGAGACTTCGGGCGCACGCTCACGACCAACGAGTACCCGCAGCGCGGTGGCACGAGCGGCGGCTACGGCGAGCACGTGGATGGGCGTTCCGTGGAAGGTTCACTCGAGTGGGCCCTCACGCCGCGCATCAGCGCGAAGTTGAACGGAAGGGTGAATCTCAGTCAATCGCGCTACTTCACGATCGGAACCTACCTCAACCCTCCCGTGCCGCGAGACCAGTACGACCAGTCCTACCGCGCGGAGGGCCGGTACACATTCTCCCAGCGGTTCAACACCGCTCTCGGGCTCGAGGTCAGCCGCTCGTTGTACGTGAACATCCCGGCGGCGAGCACAGCTGCGAACAACGAGATCCGCAGCTATCGGGCCGACTGGCGCTGGACCTACCATCTTCTCCCCGGCCTCACGGCCACCCAGCGCAATCAGATGGTCGCCGACTATCTCCACTACACGTTCTTGCCCACGAGCGCCGACCGCCTGTCGCTCGACTACCATACCTACACCGAGCTGAACGCCGACATCACCCCCCGTTTCCACGTGGACGTGACGCACGACATCCGCTACCAGCCGACCGGCGGCTACGCCCCGCTCGATCCTCCGCTGAACGACGGGAGCACCTATTTCAGCCAGACCGATGACAGCCGCACCACGACGCTGCGCGCCACCATGACCTATACGCCCGCGCCTGTGATCTCGCTCACCATCCGACCCGAGTACACGACCATCGACCGGAAAGCCATTTCCGAGGGCGTTGCGACGCCGCAGCGGGCGAGCCGGACGCTGAACTTCTCGGGCGGAGCGCATCTCAACCTTCCGGTCGGACGCCGCGGCCAGCTCACAGGTGGCTTCGATCGCACGTTCCGCTCCGACGCCATCACAACTTACACCTCAGGCGCCCCCAGCACTGCGCCCACCGCGGAGTACGACTACTGGACGGGAAACCTTCAACTCTCATGGTCCCTGTGAACGCGAGAAGACTCGCTCGGCTCGGGATCCTCCTCAGCGCATGGCTCTCGGCCACCGGCGCGATCGGGACATGCCCCTTCTTCAAGCCGACGCAGCCCGAGTCGCCCGACCGGCCACCCATCATCCCCGACTACTCGTCGCCGGCGGCGACGTTGCTGACCATGGCGAAAGGCGTCGAGGACAAGAGCACCAGCAACGGCCAGAGCGTCTACATGGACGCGCTGGCCGAGAGCTCGGCCGCCGACCCCGGCGACGGGCGCGCGTTCCACGCGTTCTTCGACCTCCGGGATCTGCAGGAGCACAGCACGAGCTGGGATCGCAATCGCGATTGGAACAAGCAGCTCGAGCCCGTCATGTACTCGGACCTGGTGCGCAAGTACTCGTACCCCTATTTGATGACCTGGGAGCCCAACGAGGCATGCCCCCAAGGCAACTGCAACGATACCGAAAGCAGCACCGACGCGCTGCTCCACCGGAAGTACAGGATCATGGGGCTCGTCAAGCGTGGCACGGCGACCGACACCCTGCCGGTCGCGATCGGCGCGGCCGATCTCTACTTCGTGAAGTCGGCGAACGCGGCCAACAAGTGGGTGATCGCACTGTGGCAGGATTTTGCCATCACGGGCGCCGACACCGCCACGCTCGGCAAGCGTCGGCTGGATACACAATGACGCCCCACGCTCGGCGGAACGTGCGCAGCATCGCTTGGGCGGTGGCCATCGGCCTGGCGGCTCTCTCGCTCTGCGGATGCTTCAATCCCTTCAACCCGCTGATCGCCAAGAATCGCGTCGGGGCGACGGATCCACCGCCCTACCCGAGCCGCGCGGATCTCGTCGTGCGCCTCTTCGAATGGTGCTGGGATCACCGTTCGATCGCCGAGTACGAGGAGATCTTCACCGACGACTTCCAGTTCGAGTTCGCCGCCACGGACACCGCCGGCAACGCGTTCCGCGACCGCGCGCTGACGCGCTTCGACGAGATCGAGACCGCTCGCCACCTGTTCGTGGGCGGCGGGTCCAGCCCGCCGGCAAACAGCATCACGCTCCAGCTCGACCAGAACCTGATCACGCAGCCGGATAGCCGCCGCGGCAGGTCGAACGATTACACCCACTTCAAGCTCATCGTCACATCGGTCGTGCTGCGGATCAAGACGGACGAGGAGGAGTTCCAGGTGACAGGTGCGGCGCGCTTCTTCCTCGTGCGGGGAGATTCCGCGCTGATCCCCGCCGAACTCCAGGCCCGCGGTTTCCGGTCCGATTCCACCCGGTGGTACATCCAGCGCTGGGAGGACGAGACCGTGGGCTCGGGCCCGGTCGCGAACTCGGCCGTTCGCGCTCGGGGCGGGGCATGGCTCGCAGCTCGGCGGCCGGGTTCCGAGGGTTCCCGCGCGGTCTCGCGAGACGCCGTCCAATCCCCGCCGCTCGATGTCACATGGGGATTCGTCAAGCGCGTCTTCTACCCCACCGGGCGCTGAGGCTATACTTCCAGCTTCTCCCGGTCGCGACCGCGCCGGGAGCGATTCCGGGGGCGCTTGCGCGCAGCAGCCCGTGGCGCGCCGCGAGGTCCCCGGCCGCGCGATTCGCCCTGGAGGACCCATGCCGGACGAGGGCTCGAACATCCAGAAAGATCTGAACCCGCTGGCGAACGCCGAGCGGCAGTTCGAGGAGGCGGCGGCGCGACTCAACCTGCCGCAGGGCATCAAGGAGGTGATCAAGCGCCCGCGTCGCGCCACGATCGTCTCGCTCCCGGTCCAGATGGACGACGGCTCGCTGCGCGTGTTCACGGGCTACCGGGTCCAGCACTCGATCGTGCGCGGCCCTGCCAAGGGCGGGATCCGATATCACCCGGACGTCACGCTGGACGAGGTCGGGGCGCTGGCGGCATGGATGACGTGGAAGTGCGCCGTTGTGAACATCCCCTTTGGCGGCGGCAAGGGGGGCGTCATCTGCGACCCCACAAAGATGTCGAAGGGCGAGCTGGAGCGTCTGACCCGTCGCTACGCGGCCGACCTCTCCGACCTGTTCGGCCCCGAGAGCGACGTCCCGGCGCCCGACGTGAACACGAACGAGCAGGTGATGGCCTGGATCGTGGACACCTACTCGATGCACGAGCGGCGCACGGAGTATGCAGTCGTCACCGGCAAGCCGCTCGAGGTCGGCGGCTCAGCCGGGCGGCGCGAGGCCACCGGACGCGGCGTCCTGCTGTGCGTGCGCGAGGCATGCCAGCATCTCGCCATACCGATCGCGGGCGCGACGGTCGCGGTCCAGGGCTTCGGCAACGTCGGTTCGGTCTCGGCCGACCTCCTCACCCGCGACGGCGCCAAGATCGTCGCCGTCTCCGACGTGACGGGCGGCGTCCACGACCGCGCGGGTCTCGACGTGCCGGCTCTGCTCAAGTGGGCCGCCGACCATCGCGGCGTGGCGGGGTTCCCGGGCGGGAAGCCGCTCACGACGCCGATCGTCGAGTACGACTGCGGAATCCTGATCCCGGCCGCGCTTGAGAACCAGATCACACGCGAGAACGCCGGCCGGATCCACGCCCGGATCATCGCGGAAGGCGCGAACGGGCCGACCACGCCCGATGCGGACAAGATCCTCGAGGAGAAGGGGGTGTTCGTGATCCCCGACATCCTGTGCAACTCGGGTGGGGTGACGGTGTCCTACTTCGAGTGGGTCCAGAACCGCATGGGGTTCTACTGGCCGGAGGCGGAGGTGAACGGCCGCCTCGAGCAAACCATGGTGGCGGCCTTCCGCGACGTGCTGGCGAAGGCGATGGAGCACGGCGTGAACATGCGGGTGGCGGCTTTCATGGTGGCGATCGAGCGGGTCGTGAAGGTCATCATGCTGCGCGGGGTGTACGCGTAGATCGGGCGCCCAGACGCGCGGCCCGCGGGGCGCATCGCCTCGCGGGCCGCGAGCGTTTTGGGCTGCCGCAGGGGGCGTCGTC
>VBOS01000487.1 GCA_005893185.1 Candidatus Eiseniibacteriota bacterium | reverse complement strand
GACCTACTCCGGCCAGTCGGGGGCGCTCAACGAGCACTTCTCCGACGTGTTCGGCATCCTCGTCCGCCAATGGAGGAGAGGCGAGACGGCACTCAAGGCGAGCTGGGTGATCGGCGCCGATGTGATGATCCTCACGCCCACGCGGCGCGGCATCCGCGACATGGAGCATCCCGGCACCGCCTTCGTGAACGATCCCGACATCGGGACGGATCCGCAGCCGGCCGACATGTCCAAGCTCTACACCGGGCCGGCCGATCGCGGCGGCGTGCACATCAACTCGGGAATCCCGAACCGCGCATTCGTGCTGACCGCCAAGGCGCTCGAGGGGAATGCATGGGATGTGGCCGGCCGGATCTGGTTCGAGACGCTCCTCAAGCTCAAGGCCTCGAGCCAGTTCCTGGACTGCGCGAGGCTGACCGCTCAGGTCGCCGCCACCCACGGCGCAGCCGCGAAGGCCGCGGTCCTGACCGCGTGGAAGCAGGTCGGCATCACCGTCTAGCGACGGAATCGAGAGTCTGCGTCGCATGAAGATACGCCTCGTTCAATCCGGTGGGCTCCTCGGGATCGTGAAGGCGTGCGAGATCGATTCGTCGGCGCTCGGCGCCGAAGCGGCCGAAGAGCTGGAGCGGCTCGTGCGCGGCAGCGGGATCTCCAGCTCGGGCGAGCATCTCTCCGAATCGGCCCGCGATCTCTACCACTACGAGATCACGATCGAAGACGAGAGCCGGACGCTCTCGGTGGTCTTCGACGACGCGAGTCTGCCGCCGGCCGCCCGGCCGATGATCGGATACCTCAAGCGGCTCGCGCGGCCTGAGCCGCCGGGGTGAGGGCGCGCGCGAGCCGGGTGTCGCGAGCGCTCGGGCACGGGCGGCTTCGGGGCGGCGTCCTGCCGCGATGGAGCCCGCGGGGGCGCAACCCCCCGGAGGCGACGTGAAAGCGTTTCTCGTCGGGTTCCTCGTGCTGCTGACGGTCGGCACCGCCCACGCCCGGTGCCGGCCGTCGCATGGCCGCGTCGCGGAGGAGATCCGCGGCGAGGTCCGCGCCGACAGCGCGTTCCAGCGGGCCACGCCCCACGGCCGGTTCATCGCGAGGCTCGAGCCGATGGAGTACGGCTGGTACCTGCGGATCTACGAGCCGGACCGTATCGGCGACGATCTGGCGCGCCTCACCCCACCCTGGCACTTCGTTCCCAATCCGCGAGAGATCGAGGGCTGGCACTTCCGAAACGCGCAGAACACCGGCCCCAACGACGGATCGGTCAACGCTCCCGGGAAGCAGCGAGATTTCATCTTCTCGCCCGAGGTCGGTCGGACGATCGAGTACGACGGCAGCAATACGACGGAGGAGGACGTCGCGCGAGTCGAGGCCTTCGGGCGCGGCACCCTCACGATTCTCGACTACGAGCTGAGCCCGCCTGCGCCCGGCGAGCGGGCCCGGTTCATGCGCATGAAGTTCGTGGTATGCCTCACCTGGCCCCGGTAGCATGCTCGACTTCGGCCGATTCGAGGCGCTGACCTTCGACTGCTACGGCACGCTGATCGACTGGGAGTCCGGGATCTGGAGCGCGCTGCAACCGGTTTTCCGCCGCCACCGCGTCGCAGTGGGCCGCGAGGCGGCGCTCGAGATGTTCGGCGCGCTCGAAGCCGAGGCCGAGCGGCCGCCGTATCGCGACTACAAGACGGTGCTGCGCGACGTGCTCTTAGGTGTAGGGCGCCGGACGGACTTCGAGGCATCGGCGGCCGAGTGCGATGCGTTCGCGCGGTCGGTGGGCGACTGGCCGGCGTTCCGCGACACCAGCACCGCGCTGCGGGCGATCCACCAGCGTTACCGCCTCGCGATCGTCTCCAACGTGGACGACGACCTCTTCGCCGCCACGGCACCGCGGCTCGGGGAGACGTTCGACTGGGTCGTCACCGCCGAGCAGGCGCGGTCGTACAAGCCCGCCCCCGCTCACTTCGAGCTGGCGCTGCGGCGCATGAAGCTGCCGCGTGATCGCGTGCTCCACGTGGCGCAGAGCCTCTACCACGACATCGCGCCCGCGAGATCGTTGGGGTTTGCGACGGTGTGGGTGAACCGGCGGCGCGGGCGGTCCGGCACAGGCGCGCCCCCGGCCGCGATGGCGACGCCCGACCTCGAGGTGCCCGATCTGCAGACGCTGGCCCACGAGGCCGGATTCGGAGGTCAAGCGCCGGCGCCGCCCCGACGATGAACACTCCATGGGCTGGTCCGTCGCATCTTTCCGGGGGCGCTTCGCGCCACGCACCGAAGGCCGCACCTTCCTCGCACTTGTCGCGCGGCGCGTCGAGGCCGGGTTCCTCATGGGCCGCCCGCACTTCCGATCGCGCTACGCGGTCGCGAGCAAGTCGGGCGACGAGCTTGCGATCCGCTCCGAGGACTTCTGGACCGATTTCAACGTCGGCTTGAATGACGTCACCCTGCGGCTGATGCGCGACGGCGTCGTCGAGTACGACGTCAGGTTCGGGCGGTGGCTCAGGGGCTGCCTGCTGCTGTGCGGGACGATCGCGCTCCTCCTCCTCTTCGCCTACGCGCTCCCGCTTCCCGCGCATCTGAGCTTCGCCGCCCAGATGCGCCACGCCTCCCCGCGGGAGCGTGGGCTGGGCAACGCCATCTTCTGGGGCTCGCTGATCTGGTGGGGCCTGGCGTGGCCGTGGGTGCTCGCGGCGTTCCACAGGCGCCCCGCCGAGGGGCTCCTGCGCGGCATTCTCGGCGAGGTGGACGCGGCCGTCAGCTGAGCGGGCGTCGAAGGCTGACGGGCGACGCCGTCACGATACGCAGGCGGGCCCGTACTCCGGGAGAGAGCCGGCGCGCGGGCAGGCGTCACCACAACCCGCTCCGCCGTGTTACCTTCGCTCACGACGCCCATCCGTCATCCCCGAGCGCATGCGACCGTGCTCGCGCGAGCGTCTCTGCAGAGGGACGGGGGGCTTGTCGTTCCCACAGAGGAGACAACGATGAGAGACACGACCTCACCTTCTCGGCCGAAGGCCGAGCTCGCAACGCTCGCGGGCGGATGCTTCTGGTGCATCGAAGCGGTGTTCGAGCAGATCGAAGGCGTGCTCGGCGTCGAGTCGGGCTATGCCGGCGGCCGGACGCCGAACCCGACCTACAAGCAGGTCTGCACCGGAGAGACCGGGCACGCGGAGGTGATCCAGGTCGCGTACGAAGCTGCGAAGCTCACCTACCGAGATGTGCTCGAGATCTTCTTCGCCTTCCACGACCCGACGACCATGAACCGGCAGGGAGCCGATGCCGGCACGCAGTACCGCTCCGCGATCTTCTATCACGACGCGCGGCAGAAGGCGGAGGCCGAAGCGGTGGTGCGCGAGCTGACCGAGGCCGGCGTCTTCGACGCGCCGATCGTCACCGAGATCGCGCCGCTCGGCGCATTCTACAAGGCCGAGCAGTACCACCAGGGCTACTACCGCCAGAACACCGATCAGCCCTACTGCCGCGCCGTGATCGCGCCCAAGGTCGCGAAGCTGCGGGCGAAGTACGCAACGCGTCTCAAGGGCGCTGCCGCACCGCGGGCGTCGTGAGCGGCCGCCGCGCGCGCGCCCGTGACTCCGCGCGCCCCGGCGTGGCCCCGCTGCTCCGCGATGCCGCCGAGCGCGGCATCCGCTATCTCGAAGGCCTCGACGCGCGCTCCGTGGCGCCCGCCCCCGATGCGATCGAAGGCCTCGCGCGCTTCGACGAGCCGCTGCCCGCCGGGCCCTCCGATCCGGCGGAGGTGCTGCGCATGCTCGACGATGTCGGCTCACCCGCGACGGTCGCGATCGCGGGTGGCCGGTTCTTCGGATTCGTGATCGGCGGGGCGCTGCCGGTCACGGTGGCCGCGAACTGGCTGGCGAGCGCGTGGGATCAGAACACATCGCTCTGGAACATCACGCCAGGGGCGGCGGCGCTCGAGGAGGTGGCGCTCTCCTGGATGATCGAGCTGTTCGGCCTGCCGAAGGAGACCGGAGGCGCGTTCGTCACAGGCGCCACGGTCGCCAACTTCACCGGGCTGGCGGCTGCGCGCCACGCGGTGCTGGCGCGCGCGGGATGGGACGTCGAGGCGCAGGGGCTGTTCGGCG
>VBOS01000486.1 GCA_005893185.1 Candidatus Eiseniibacteriota bacterium | reverse complement strand
CGCCTGCGAGATAGACCGGCAGCAGATCCAGAATGACTTCCCTCGTGACGTTCATGTCTCGTCCTCCTCCTGCGAGCGCACGGCTCTTGGATCGCTAGTCACTGCGTACGTCGGCGAGCGCCAACCGGGCTCGATGAATTCGCACCTTGGTCGCAGCCAGCGAGATCCCGAGCGCGCGCGCGATCTCGTCGTACGGCATCTCTTCCACCGCCCTCAGCAGCAGCGCCGCGCGGTCGCCCTCGGGGATTCGCTGCAGGTTCGCGAGCACAGCAGCGACCTCCGAGTTCCGCTCCGCCTGCCCGTCGGCGCTGGCGCGGGGGTCGCGCAGCTCATCGTCGATCGCCGTCTGCCGGGACTTTCGTCGCAGCCCCTGGAGGAACAGGTTGCGCGCGATCGTGAGCAGGTAGCCCTTGACCGTCGCCGTCCGGATCGGCTCGGGGGCCGTCCAGGCGCGCACGAACGTCTCCGACGTGATGTCCTCCGCCTCGTGCCGGTCGCCCGAGAGGTAGAGCGCGAAGCGGAATACATCCGGGGCGTAACGCTCGTAGAGCGCGCTGAAGTCGGTCATCCCGAAGCGAGGAGCCGACCGCGCAAAGCAGCCATCGTGGGTTCTCCGACAGACTAGATCCCGAGCAGCCCGGCGGCGATGTCGGTCCAAGCGTGCGCGATCATCCCCGGCCGGAGGCTGCCGCGCCAAACCGCGACCCACCCGAAGAGGATGCCGTAGGCTGCGATGTGCGCGCACGCCGCGACTCCCTGGTAGCCGTGCGAGATGCCGAACAGCACGGCCTGCGCCACCACCGCGATCGGCCGGCTGCCGCTGAGCGCCTCGAACTGACGCAGGAAATAGCCGCGGAACACGAACTCCTCGCAGATCCCGGCACTCACGGAAAGCGTGACCCAGAGGAGCGCTTCGAGCCCTCCGCGCGGCAACAGCTGCCGGATGGAGGCTGGATGGTCGTGGCTGAGCCAGCGGCTCCACGCCATGCCGGCGATCGTCCAGACGCCCCACAGCGCGAGGGCCAGACCCAGGTCGCGCAGGATCTCAGAGCGCCCGCTCCAGCGGCCACCGATCAGATCGCGGGATCGGGTGCCGGTGCGCGAGAGCCCGGCTCGTGCGACGTAGAGAAAGAGACCCCACTCGGCCGCGATCAACGAGAGGTAGAGCGGCGCGAGAGGGGGGTGGCTGGGGGGGCGCGCGCTCGGCGCGGTAGCTGCGCGCTGGTAGAAGGCGCCGGCCACGGCGAGCGCCACGAAGAAGGCGACCAGGACGGCGGTATGCCAGAAGGGCGCAACTCGTCGCGGGCTCGAAACGGCGATCTCGTCTCCAACGGCGGTCGTCACGGCTCTCCTCCATTTCCGGAACGCGCGCCTGGTGTGGGCCTAAGGAACTCCCGGGCCCCGGCGAGGGCTACGCTCCGTCGCCACATGTATCCACGGGAGGTCGAAAAGTTACGCGGCGCAGCCGGGCCTGCTCCAGCGGCTTCATAGCTCGAGCGGGCCCGCGCCATGGACCGCACCTCCTTCTGTTCCCGTCGAAGGCGCTAGTGGGTCACCGGGAGGGGCGAGACGACCCCTACCCGCGTGCGCTAAGCTCTCGGTCTCATGAGCAAACGTCCGGCGACCGCTCCCACGCCTCCTCACCGTCCTTCCGTTCGCTCCGCGCGCGCGCTGTGGAACGAGCGCGCGCGCGCATGGGAGAGATGGGAGCCGGCGCTCATGAACGGGCTCGCGGCCGTGAATCCCTTCCTGTTCCGCGCGCTCGACCTCAAGCCCGGACAGCGCGTGCTCGATCTCGGCTGCGGCACAGGCGACCCGGCGCTGGCGCTCGCCCAGTGGGTCGGACCGCGCGGCCGCGTGCTCGGGATCGACAACTCGGAGGCTATGCTGGCCGTGGCGAGGCGGCGCGCGCGGATCCTCGGGCTTCGCAACCTGACGTTCCGCCGCGGCGACATGAACCGCCTCCGGCCCGGCGAGCGCCGTTTCCATCGCGCCGTCGCACGCTATTCGCTGATGTTCGCCGACGAAGCTGTGGCGGTGCTGCGAGCGCTGCGCGCGAGCCTCGCACCCGGGGGCATCCTCGCCGCGGCTGTGTGGGGGCCGGTCGAAGGGAATCCGATCGCGGCCCTGCGCGACGAGGCGGCCCGGCCCTTCCTCACCGAGCCGCCGCCCGATCTCGAGGCCACGCCGAATCCGATGCGCCTCGCGCGGCCCGGCCTGCTCGCGGCGCTCTTCCGGAGCGCCGGCCTCCGCAACGTACGCGAAGCTGCGGCGCCCGTCGCGGCCGTGTACTCCAGCGTCGAGGACCTCGCGCAGATCCAGCTCGAGTCGGCGCTCGCCGAAACCTGCGCAGCACTCGGCCCCGCTGCACGCGCGCGCCTCAGGAGCTGGCTTGTGACCCGGTTCCGCCGCTTCCAGTCGGGTCCGGTCGTGCGCGTGCCCGCCCATGCCTGGGTGGTGTCCGGCAGGCGGTGACGCCGCGCCGGCGCGCGGGAAACGCGACGCCGGTCGGCCGCGCGTGGCCTGCCGGGCCGCATCGCGTTACGATGCGCTCGTGAGGCTTCGCGGCAGATCTCGGACGCTCGTTCTGGTCTCGGCGCTCCTTCACGCCGCAGCTTCGATCGCCCGTGGGGC
>VBOS01000485.1 GCA_005893185.1 Candidatus Eiseniibacteriota bacterium | reverse complement strand
TTGCTACCGTTCGTCCAGACAGGAGGACGGACGGATGGCACTCGGCTCCAGCTCGGCTTCCCTTGGACTGCAGCAGACACGGCAGCGGATCGCGCGGTGGCGTGACACCCGGACGCATCGCGGAGCGCCGATGCCCACGACGCTCTGGGCGGCCGCCGTCGCGTTGGCGCGGCAGCATGGGCTCTACACGACGGCGCGCACGCTGCGCATCGACTACGGCTCGCTGAAGAAGCGCCTGGACCCGACGGGGAGGGGGCGCGTGCCGTCGCCCGCCTTCGTGGAGTTGCCCACCGCCGCGCGCCCGACCGGGCTCGGCCCGTGCGTGATCGACCTGGAAGCGTCGCGCGGCCGGCGCCTGCGCATCGAAGTCACCGGCGTGACGATGGCCGATCTCGTGATGCTCACGCAGGTCGCCTGGGGCCGGGCGCGATGATCCAGATCACCCCGCAGATGCGCATCCTGGTGGGCGTCGAGGCTGTGGATTTCCGCAAGGGGATCGATGGGCTCGCCCGCACCTGTCGCGAGGTGCTGGCGGCGGATCCGTTCTCGGGCTGGCTGTTCGTCTTTCGCAATCGCCGGCAGACCGCGCTGCGCATCCTCGTCTATGACGGCCAGGGATTCTGGCTGGCGCACAAGCGCCTCTCGCGGGGCCGGTTTCGTTGGTGGCCGACGAGCGCGACCGTGGCAACGACGCTCGAGGCCCATCAACTGCAGCGCCTGATCGTGGCCGGCGATCCGCAGGCGCCCGATGCCGCGCCGCGGTGGCGGCGCGTCGCGACGGGATAGCCCACGCGAAACTTGCGTTCTACCGCGCGCGTTGTTACGCTCCCTCGGCGTGGACGCTGTGCTGCGATATCGAGGCCGCACCATCACCCGCCCCGATGTCGAGTTCGTGCGCGACGTGATCACGGCCCAGCCGCAGCTCAGCCGGCGGGCCTTGTCCTTCGCCGTCTGCACGGCCTGGCAGTGGCAGCAACCGAACGGGCAGCCGTGTGACGGCGTCTGTCGCGGCCTGCTGTTGGCGCTGCACCGGGCCGGCCATCTCGTCCTGCCGCCGGCGCGGTGGCGCACGGCGAAGCCGTGGCGCCCGCGCACCGGCGCGCCAGTGGTGCGCGTGGACACGAGTTCGCTCACGGCGTCGCTCCACGCCCTCCGCCCGTTGGAGATTCGTCAGGTCCGCCGGACGCCAGACGAAGGGCTCTTCAATAGTCTGCTCGCGCAGTACCACTATCTCGGCTATCAGCAGCCGGTCGGCGCCCACCTGAAGTATCTGGTCTGGGCCGCCGGGCGCCCCGTCGCGTGTGTCGCCTGGGGGTCGGCGCCGCGACACCTGGGCCCGCGCGATCGGTGCATCGGGTGGTCGACGGCCGCGCGCCGGCGCAACGTGCGGTTCATCGCCTACAACTCACGCTTCTTGATTCTGCCGTGGGTCACGGTCCCGCATCTCGCGTCGCACCTCCTCGGCCGCGTGGCGGCCCGGGTGTCGGCGGACTGGCAGCGGCTCTATGGCCACCCGATCTATTTCCTGGAGACCTTCATCGATCCGGCGCGCTTCCGCGGGACCTGCTATCGCGCGGCGAACTGGCGTGTGCTCGGTCGCACGACCGGGCGCGGCCACAACGCGCGGACGATGCGGCCCACCCAGCCGATCAAAGAAGTCCTGGGCTATCCCCTCGTGCCGGACTTTCGCATGCGATTGACGAGGACGACACCATGAGTCGACATCGCCGGAAGACGCCGCCCCCGCGGCCCGCGCCGCCGAGAATCGAGCTGCGCTTCGACGAACTGGGCGCGATCGTCGAGCGCGCTCGGCAGGCGCCGCTGAGTCCGGAGGACCACGCCAAGCTCAAGGCCGCGATGGACACGCTCGCGTTCATGACGGCGGAGCTCGAGGCCAAGCGGGCCTCGCTTGATCGGCTGCGGCGCTGGCTCTTCGGTGCGCCGACGGAGACGACGCGCACGATCGTCCGCCCGGACGTTCCGGCCGCCGAGAAGAGCGCGGGCCCAGAGCCGAGCTCGCCCGTGACCCGTCCCCTGCGCCCCGGCCACGGGCGCCTGAGTGCCGCCGCATACACCGGCGCCGACCGGGTGATGATCCCGCACCCGTCGCTTCAGCGCGGCGACCGCTGCCCCGGGTGCACGACGGGCAAGATCTACCCGCTGGCCGAGCCGGCGACCCTCGTGCGGATCACCGGCATGGCCCCGCTCAGCGCCACGGTCTACGCGTGCGACCGCTGGCGGTGCAACCTGTGCGGCGAGGTGTTCACCGCGCCGGCGCCGGCGGGGGTGGGCGACGCGAAGTACGATGCGACCGCGACCAGCATGGTCGGCTTGCTCAAGTACGGCTGTGGCCTGCCGTTCCATCGCATCGAAGTCTTGCAACGAGGGTTGCGCATCCCGCTGCCGGCGGCGACGCAGTGGCAGCTCGTGCACG
>VBOS01000484.1 GCA_005893185.1 Candidatus Eiseniibacteriota bacterium | reverse complement strand
GCCGCGCCGATCGCGCGATCGAGGTGGAGAGTCGCGCCTCGGCCCTCGACCCCAAGAGCCAGTACCTGAGGGATCAGATCGCTCGCTTCAAGAGCGCACACGCCACGGGCAAGCGCTGAGCCAGGCGACGCCATCCCCAGCGGCGAGCGACAGCGCGAACGCGCTGGCCCGAGCGGTGCCCGGAATGCCGGGCGAGAGTCCGGTTGCCCGCGCATCGCAGCCGTGTTCTCACGGTGCGGCGAGCCGATCGAGCAGCCTGCGCTCGACGGCCGGGAACGCGTGGACGCGCTCCCAAGTTGCGAGCTTCGCGCGGTAGACGTACTCGGGCGGCGCTGCCTTCGCGATCCGCTCCCGCACAGGTGCCCACGCGCGCTCCGCCGCTGCGCGGTCGCCGGTCCGGGCTTCGATGCCGCCGGCTACGATGCGCGCGAGGTCGCACCAGGTCCCCCACGCCAGCGCCTGCTCGACGTGCGAGCGCGCGTGCGTCCGGCCCACAGCAGGTCGCGCGCGAAGTCGCAGCGCAGGTCCGCCACGCCCGTGCGCGCCCGCACCGCCTCTTCGTAGATCCGGAATGCCTCGTCGCTGCGGCCCGCGAGCGCGAGCGCGGCGGCGCGGCCGCGCAGCCCCTCGGGGTTGTCGGACTGGTAGGCGAGAACGGAGTCGTAGGCCGCGAGCGAGGCTGCGGGTTCACCTGCGTTCCACGCGTA
>VBOS01000084.1 GCA_005893185.1 Candidatus Eiseniibacteriota bacterium | reverse complement strand
GCGAGCGGCGACAACTCGATCTGCAGGGACGAATGGTCCGTGCGGCCGACGCGCGCTGCGGGCAGGAACGAGCCATAGGTGGCCGCGAAGCCCAGCGCCGAGCCGAGCATGCTCGATGTGAGCAGAACCGTTCCGTTGTCCGACTTGTCGCTTGTGCTGACGTAGCCCACTCCCAGCCCGAGCAGCCCTCCTGCCACCATGCCGAGCGTGTTCAGGACCGACTGCCCCACGTTGAAGTCCGTGTTCGAGACCATGCGGTCGCCGCCCATCAGCCCGGCCGCGCCGCCGATCATGGCCGCCGTGACGTACGCCTTGTCCTGCGGCTGGAACCAGTCGGCGACCATCGTCCCCGCGAACGCGCCGAGGATTCCGGCATTGCGCATCACGCTCGCGTCTCCATAGCTGTAGTCGCGATGCCGGGCGAGCGCGGCGCCTCCGGCGATCCCCGCTGCGGAGCCCGCGAGCGCGGTGGCCGCCGCCGCGCTGTGCATGCCCTGGTCGTAGTAGTCGGCAAGGCTCGCGACCCCCAGTCCTTCGAGGAGCCCGAAGTCCCCGAGCGTGCTGATGGTCTGGGCCGAGCCGGCGCTCGATTGCGCCCGTTGGGCCCAGACGTAACCCCCCACCCCCTCCGCGATGCTCGCGACCATCGCAGAACCCACGAGGGCCTCGGGCTCGCCCTTGTTCCCCGTGAAGAGCTGGTAGATGAGGATGCCGTGCGGGATGCCGCGCGTGGCCCCGTAGAGCGCGAGGTCCGTCATGCCGTAGGTCACGCTCTGGCCCCCGGTCGCGGCGAAGGGCAGGAAGAAGCTCCCACCCGCCACGAGCAGATAGGCCCCTGCAATGGCCTGCCCGTCCTCGACGTATGTCGCAACCGGCAGCTCCCAACCGTAGAATCCCAGCCCCAGCAACGTCGTGCCCGTCAGCAGGAGGGTGCGCCCTTCCTGATTGAGCCCGGCGTGCGGCGCCTTCTGGGCGACGAGCAGGGAGATCTGCTCGCGCAGGGAGTCCACGCTGGCCGCGGAGAACGGCACGCGCTCGCGCAGGACCTTCCCGCCGCGCGCCATCGTCACCTCGAAGGTGAACGTGGAATCCGGCGCGCGGAAGAGCCGCGCCTCCGTGAAGCCCGGGTAGCGGTCGGTGAGCGTCCCCAGCCGCTTCGCGAGCTGGGCGTCGATCCGCTGGACATGGCCCGAGCGGTCGAGCGGCACCTGCACTTCCTCTGCACAGGCTGCGAGCGGAAGCAAGGCGAAGGGGAGCACCGTGACCACGGCGAACGCGACCGTGAGTCGGAGCGTCAGCGCCATTCGCGCGACCCGCGCTCGGGTCGCGCGCGCGGATGTTCCTGCGGCCTGGTTCATTCGAGTCCTCTCTGGGGAGGATGGAGCCGAGAATCGAGTATCAGATCGGAACTTCGTCGTCCACCGTGCTCGCCTCCGCCGCATCGGTTTCGGCGCCGGGGGCGCCGGCCTCCGGCTCATCGATCCCATGAGCCGGGGTGGGCCGCACCGTGCGCAGGGCACGCGCGAGCGGGGCCCTGAGACGCGCCGGCACAACTCGGCCGAGCGTCACGCGCGTGGCCCCCACGAACGCTGCGAGCGAGCCGAGCGAGTCCGCGAGGCCTGCGAGCGCAGCTGCTGGCTCGATCGCGCCCCACGCGGCAGCGGGCGGCGGAGCGCCCTTCACGAGCCACGGCTCGAAGTGGACGCGCCGCACCTCCAGCCGGCGCTCCACGCGGTGGGTCTTGGCGTCCAGCCGGCCGATGAGCTGGCCGTCGTGGAAGATGGGGAGCGCGTAGTAGCCGTGGACGCGCTTGTGCCCCGGCGTGTAGACCTCGATCCGGTAGTCGAAGCCGAAGAGGCGCTTCGTGCGCTCGCGGTGCCACAGGAACGAGTCGAACGGGGAGAGCAGCGTCGTGCCACGCGCCGGGTTCCGCCGGCGGGCAGCTGCATCAAGCGCGGGAAGATCCGCCGCGAGCGCGAACCACGGCGCGGCATCGCCCTCGACCGCGATCCCGACCACCTCGCCGGAACGCTTCAGCCCATCGAGGGCCCGCCGCCGCTCCACCGAGGATCGCCGGGGGTAGGTGAGGTACATGCGGAGGTCGGTGCCGGTTGCGGCGCCCATCGCGTGCAGCGACCGATGCACGTGCCAGCGGTGGAACTCGTCGGGCGTCGGAGGCGCGATCTCGAGGACCTTCGGGAGGATGCGCTCGATGAGGTCGTAGCGCTTCTGGAAATGCGCGCGCGAGTGCACGGCGATGCGGCCAGCGAGCCACAGGTGGTTGAGGGCGAAGTTCGCGGGTTTCCAGTTCCACCAGCCGCTCTTCCGCGCGGGGCGGGGCTGCTTGAAGTCGCCGCTGGCGAGCGGGCCGCGCTCGCGGATCGCATCCTCGACGGTCCGCACGACGCGCGCGTTCCGCTTCGCCCATCGCGACCAGCCGGGGTACGCGACCGCGTGGTGGAGCATGGCGTGGCGCCAGGGTGCCAGGTGCTCCGCCGGGACGAGGCAGGCCACGTGCGCGAAATACTCGAACAGCACGCGGCGCCGGTAGACGAGCCGGTCGAAGGTGGCCCCGGTCCACCACGTTGATCGAGTCCATCTGGATCCCGCCTGTGTCGGCGGCGAGCCGTGCCAGCGAGCGCGCCGTGAGCCGCTGGCCGCGCGGACGGTCGAGGTGCTGGCGCTCGATGAAGAGCGCTGCGACCGCGCGCAGCGGATAGGCGCGGGCGCTCACGATGCGGCCGGGCCGCGGGCGGTCGCCGTGGGCGGCGGTGACGCGCCCGGTGCGGCCGCAGGCTCGCGCGCCGGCCCCGTCGCCCCCGCGCCCGCCGGATACGCCGCGCCCAGCACATCTACGAGATGCGCCATGCGCGTGGTCATGCCGCGCGCCTTCGCACCGCGCGCCATGTGGAGCAGGCAGCCGGGATTGGACACCACGACCACGTCGGCGTGGGTCTGCGCGATGGCATCGAGCTTGCCCGCGAGCTGGGCGTCGGCCATCCCGGGGTGCGTGAGGCTGTAGACGCCGGCGCTCCCGCAGCACCAATCGGAGTTCGGCAGGTCCGTCAGCTCGACGCCGGGCAGACGCCGGAGCAGCGCGCGCGGCGGAGTCCGCACGCCCTGTCCGTGGGCCAGGTGGCAGGGATCGTGATATGCGACGCGCAGCGGCCGAGCGGGATCGGCGGGTGCCCTGAGCTTCGCCGCCGGCTCGGGCAGCCCGACGTCGGCGAGCACCTCCGAGACATCGCGCACCTTCCGCGCGAGGTCCGCTGCCGCCGCCGCCGCTTCGTCGTCGTGCAGCAGGTGGCCGCACTCGCGCAACGCAGCACCGCAGCCGGCTGAGTCGGTGACGATGAAGTCGCAGCCGGAGGCCGCGAACGCGCTCGCGTTGCGGCGCGCGAGCGCCTTGGCGCAGCTGCGCAGGCCGGCGTGGGCGTGGAGCGCCCCACAGCACGTCTGATCGCCCGGCACGGCGACCTCGCAGCCGGCCAGCACCAGCAGCCGCACCGCCTCGTGGTTCGCGCGCGGGAACATGACTTCCATCACGCAGCTCGTGAAGAACGCGACCCGCGCGCGCGCTCGGCCCGCGGGGTGGAACGCGAGCCCGTGCGGCGACGACTCCATTCGCGCTCCGGGCGGCAGGTCCGAAGCCACGCGTTCCAGCGCCCGCTCGGCGCGGGGCAGGATCGGCGGCGTCATGTCGTAGCCCTGGACCGCAAACGGCGGAAGCATGCGGCGCACCGCGGGCGAGCGCATCAGCGCCGCGATCGGGCCGCGCTGGCCGAGTCGCAGCAGGTCGGCGGCGAAATGCATGCGCTCGCGCTCCGGGAACAGCGTCTTGAGCGCCCATTCCCCCAGCGCCCGGAGCGGGCTGAATCGCAGCGCGCGGCGGTTGAGCTGCCCGCGCGCCGCCTCCAGCATGCGGCTGTAGGGAACGCCGGCCGGGCAGACCGTCTCGCACGCGCGGCAGTCGAGGCAGTTGTCGAGGTGCTCGATCAGCGCATCGCTCGGAGCGATGCGGCCATCTGCGAGCCCGCGCATCAGATAGATGCGCCCGCGCGGCGAGTCGGGCTCGATCTTGAGCGTGCGGTAGGTGGGGCAAGCTGTGAGGCACAGGCCGCAGTGGATGCAGGTGTCGAGCTCGCGCCGCGCAGGCGAATCCTCGGCATCGAACCAGGAGCGCGCGGCGGGCGCGATCGCGCGCGAGGCGGAGTCGGGGCCGTGGGAGGCGGGGGCGGTGCTCATGCGCTGCAAGATAACATCTGGCCCGCATGCCGGCTGCGGTTCCCCTCGCCGCCCGATGGCGGGCCGCGTGCTCGCCGCACGATGGCGGGCCGCGCCCCCGCTCTGCGCTTGGGTCTACGGCGCCCGCCGCGATCGGATCAGCGCGGCGCGCCCCCGCTCTGCGCTTGGGTCTACCGCGCCCGCCGCGATCGACGGATCATCGCGGCTTCTTCGACTTCCCGCCTTCCTCGTCTTCGCTCTCGATGTGGAAGCGGTGAAGGGCGCGGTGGAGCGCGGGGGCGAGCAGGACGCCCACGCTGGTGAGGAGCGTCACGCCGCTATAAAGAGCG
>VBOS01000481.1:7232-8402 GCA_005893185.1 Candidatus Eiseniibacteriota bacterium | reverse complement strand
ACCGTGATTTTCAGTCACGTGCTCTACCAACTGAGCTAGGGTCGCACCCGTTCGTGCGGGGCCGCGCGCGGGCGCCGCCCAAGGCGACGGCGGAGGAGTAACACGCTGCTGGAAGAGGCGTCAAACGCGGGCAGAAACGCGCGGGACGAAGATCGCGCGCGGCCTGCGCATGTACGGCCGCCCGCGCGCCCGCCCCGGTGTGCGACCCAGGTCCGAGGCGGCCACTCCGCGGAGTTGAAGTGCGCGGGAACGTCCGGGAGCGTTGGTCACGCTCCGAGCGGCGGACTTCTCTAGTCCGCCGGTGCCTCGCTCAGCCGCCGTTCTTGCCCGCGCGCCGGTCGCGGCGAATTTCGCGGCGCTCGGCGCCGACCTTGCGACGATCCTGGTTGTCGGGCACCGGAAGCGTGATGGCGATCACCGTGTTCCACTCGCCGTCGCTCTTCAGGCGAATCTCGCCACCGTGCTCGTGCACGAGCTGCTGGGCGACCGACAGGCCGCCCGCGCCGGCGCCGGCCCGCCCGCTGCGGAAGGGGACGAACAGCTCGTCCAGGAGATCGCCGGGCCGGTGCAGCCCGTCGTGGGCGATCTCGACCACCACGAACTCGCCGCTCTTCCTTGACTCGACGCGAATCCTTCCTCCGACCGCGACCAGGTCGAGTGAGCGCTCGAGGATGTTCTGGAGCACGCGACGCAGCCGTTGGCTGTCGAGCAGGAGCTGGGGGAGATCGGGGGCGAGCTTCTTGAGGAGCCGGATGCGGCGCCGCACCAGAGTTTCGCCGTAGTCCTTGAGCGTCTCCTGCACCAGCGCGTTCAGGTTCTCGAGCTTGAGCGTCGGGGGCTCGGGCGCCGCGAGCTCGAGCGACTCGCGCAGGCGCTTCTCCAGCCGCTCGGCCTCGCGAATCACGACCTCGAGGTACTCGCGATGGGGATCGCTCTCGGACATGTCGCGATGCGCGCGGCGCGCGAAGCCGGCGATGGATGCCAGGGGATTGCGCACCTCTTCGGCCAGCCGTACCGCCATCTCTCCAACCGCCGCCATGCGCTCCTGGCGCCGGGCGCGGGCCTTGAGCTCGCGGCGCTCCTGATCCCCGGCGCGCAGCATCTCGAACCGCCGCGCCTGATCCACCGCCAGCGCAGCGAGATCGGCGACCAGCTCCAGGAACTCGCGGT
>VBOS01000481.1:0-7207 GCA_005893185.1 Candidatus Eiseniibacteriota bacterium | reverse complement strand
CAGGAGCGCGAGGGGCGCGATGGCGGGCCCGGCCTCGGCCGCGATCAGCGGCTCCTCGTGTGGAGCCTCGAGGACCCGCGCTCGCCCGTCGGCCGCGACCTGCTCGGCCAGGGGCTGGAGCGCACGGCCCAGGGACTCGCGCTCGCCATTCATCCCGTGCGTGATCTCCAGTCGCGGCCCATTACCGACGGACTGCAGCCATAGCGCGGCTCCCCGCCCGTTCACCCCGCGGGCGGCGACGTCGAGCGCCAGACGCAGGGCCTCAGCGAGATTGAGCGCGGAGAGGATCGCGTGCTCGAGCTCGCAGACGGCTGCGATCTGTCCGGCGCGCCGCCGCGATTCGGCCGTGCGCGCCAAGGTCTCGAGCGCTGTGAGCGCCAGCTGCCGCAGGCCTTCGAGCGCCGCCGGGCGTTGGGCGACGTGCTCGTCGCCTTCCCACTCGCCCACCAGCAGCGCGTGGGGGCGCGAGCCGCGGTGGAGCACCACCGCGCCGGTCGCCGGGCCAGGCCATGGCGCGCCGCTCGATGCGCCTGCGCCGAGCGCGATCCCGCCCCGCGACCAGGCAGCCGCGCACACGCCGTCCAGCCGCGCGACCTCGAGCGAAAGCGGGAGGTCGAGAACGCCGCCGTGGGCCCCGCCGTCCTCGGAGCCGTGGGCCGCGCGGTTCCCGTTCCCTGCGCTCTCCCCGTCCGCGCCGATTCGGGAAGCGTTGCGCACCTGATGCACGAAGTCGGCGAGCGCCGGGGATCCGTGCGGCCCGCTGGCGCGACGCACCTCCGAGAGGCGATCGTGCTCGGGCTCCCAGCGCAAGAGCTGCGCGCGTGCGAAGCCCGCGCCGTCGGGATGGACGGCGGCCGCAAGCAACAGCTCCTCGATTTCCTCGACGCTGCGTGCGCGCTCCAGCAGGCGCAACAGCGTGGCTCCGCCACTCAACGAACCCAAATGGAACCCGGCCCCCGCGGACCCGGCCTTCACGGGGTCATCCACTCCATCGTAGTCTCCGAAATGTGTGTTCGAGCACCGCCCGTCCGCGATGGGGCAATCGGCGTGCCACGCGCGGCACGGCGCGGCAGCTTGCGCTCGCGACGCGCGCACGCGCCCGCGCTCGCGCCTAAGTCGCCCTGGCACTTGACCCTGATTCGCATTCGCACCTAACGTTCAGGGGCTCGAGAGGATTCCGGGCGCCCCCAGGTCGGGCGTGGATTGGGTGAGAACGAGGAGGCGTGGTGGAAAAGAACCAAGTCCAGGCGCAGGGTCAGATCCAGGTGGAGCTGGGCGAGAAGGAAGCGGAGGGGATCTACTCGAACGTGGTGTTCATCGCGCACTCACCGTCGGAGGTGATCCTCGACTTCGCTCGCGCGCTGCCCGGACTCCCCAAGGCCAAGGTCTACGCGCGCGTGATCCTCACTCCCCAGCACGCCAAGTCGCTGCTCATGGCGCTCGAACAGAACCTCAAGAACTTCGAGACCCAGTTCGGGGCGATCAAGCTCCCGGGCGAGATCCAGCCGCGCGGCAAGGAGCTGGGCTTCAAGTCCTGACATGAAGGCCAGCCACTTCACACTCGTCCTCCACGCCCACCTGCCGTGGGTGCTCCACCACGGCCGCTGGCCCCACGGTGTGGACTGGTTGAACGAGGCCACCGCTGAGACCTATTTACCGCTGTGGCGGGTCCTGAGCGAGCGAGCGGTGAACGGCGCGGCCCCGGCCGGATCGGCCGGCGGCGCGACGGCGCGGCGCTCGCTGGGCGTGACGCTGGGACTCTCGCCTGTGCTGTGCGAGCAGCTCGCCCACCCCGACTTCCAGGGCGAGTTCGTTTCCTACCTCGAGCAGAAGATCGGTGCTGCGGTCGAGGACCGCAAGACGTTCGCGCGCACAGGCGAGAGCCCGATGGCGCTGCTGGCCCAGCGCTGGGAGCAGTTCTACAGGGGCACGCTCGAGGACTTCATGGGCCCCCACGGCACCGACCTGGTGCGACGCTTCCGGCGCCTCGAGGAGAAAGGCGCGATCGAGATCGTCACATGCGGCGCCACGCACGGCTACCTCCCGCTGCTCGCGTGCGATTCGGCGGTCGAGGGCCAGGTACGTGTGGCGCGCGTGGCGCACCGCCGGCACTTCGGGCGCGATCCACGCGGCATCTGGCTGCCCGAGTGCGCCTACCGCCCGGCCGGGGCCTGGAAATCGCCGCTCGATCCGGTGGCCCCATTCGTGCCGCGCCGCGGGGTCGAGGAAGTGTTGGAGACCCAGGGGCTGCGTTACTTCTTCGTGGACCAGCACCTGCTCTCGGGCGGCCGGCCGCTGGGTGTATACGCCGACCGCTTCGAGGCCCTGCGCCACGTCGTGCGCGAGGAGGGCGCATCGGCTGCGACCGCCGAGCACCCGCCCTACCGTGCCTACCGCGTGGGCGCGAGCGAGCGGGTCGCATGCTTCGGGCGCGATCCCCATACCGCGCTCCAGGTGTGGAGCGGCGAGCACGGCTACCCGGGTGCGCCGCCCTATCTCGACTTCCACAAGAAGCGCTTCCCCGGCGGCCACCGCTACTGGTCCGTGACGCATCCCAAGGCTGATCTGGCGCACAAAACCGTCTACCGTCCGGCCGATGCGGAGGCCCAAGCCCGCGAGCACGCCGCCCACTTCCGGAAGCTGGTGGAACAGGTGGGGCGCGAGGCCGGCGCGCGGCAGACCGAGCCCGCGCTGGTGTGCGCGATGTACGACGCCGAGCTCTTCGGGCACTGGTGGTTCGAAGGACCCCGCTTCCTGGCCGCCACGCTCGACGGCGCCGCCACATCGGAGGCCAGCCCGCTCACCGCCGGCGAGTACCTCGAGCGCTATCCGCCGAAGGAGGGAGTTGCGCTCCCCGAGGGCTCATGGGGCGACGGCGGCGGGCACGACGTGTGGCTGAACGACGCCACGCGCTGGACCTGGGGACCGGTGCACGCAGCCGAGGCGCGCTTCGAGTCGCTGGCCGCGAAGGCGGCGCTCACAGCCAAGGAGCCGCTGCTCGAGCGCCTGCTCGCCCAGCTCGGGCGCGAGCTGCTGCTGCTCGAGGCCTCCGATTGGCAGTTCCTGATCACGACGTTCGCAGCGCGCGACTACGCCGAGCTTCGGGTGAGCGAGCACGCCGAGGACTTCGCGCGCCTGGCGCGGCTGGCCGGGCGGCGACTGGAAGGCGGAGCGCTAGGAGAGTCGGACGAGCAGTTCCTGCGCGACTGCGAGGCGCGCGACTCGCTCTTCCCGGACTTCGACTGGCGCGGCTACGCCCCGCCAGTCGCAGCTGGGGCTGTCGCGGGTCGCTAGCGCTCATCTTCGCCCGTTTCCTCGGCGCGGGCGCGTTCGAGCGCGGCCAGCGCCGCTCGCGCCCGAGCTGCGAGCTCGGCATCGGGAGCGCGCTGCGCCACGCTCTCGAGCTCGAGCCGGGCCTCGTGCCAGCCCTGCATCTGCGCCATCCACAGACCCAGCCGCAGGCGGTCCGCGAATCGTGAAGGATCGAGCGTGACCGCGATGCGCAGCTCGAAACTGCTCCGCACCGAAACGCCGCGGGCCTCGAGGGTGTCGGCGAGCCGCGCGTGCGCGGCTGCCGTGCACGGCCGGCGCAGCACGCCCGCGAAGGTCGCGCCCACCCCCGGATCCAGCCGGGCCAGCGGGCCGGCCACGGAATCGGGACTCGCGCCGGTGGAGTCGCCCACGCCGCAGCCCGGAAGCTCGTCGGCATAGGCTGACGGGCCGCGCTCGAGGAGCGTGGCCGCGGCCCGGACGTAGCAACGGTCGAGGCCGGCCTCGTCGCGCTCCCCCGCCACCAGCGTGAACGCGCGGGCCGCGCGTGGCCGGCCTGCGATCACGGCCTTCATCGCGCGCTTCAATCCCTCGTTCACCGACCAGCGCGAGCGAAGGAGCCGGAGACTGTCGAGGTTGAATGTCAGGACGGCGAGCCGGCCGGCAGCCACGTCCGCCGGAGGGTCGTTCAACCAATGGCTTCGGACGGTCGGATCGCCCAAGGCCTCGCGAGTGGCCGGTCCGTCCTCGGTCTGGAAGTAGCAGTCGCGCGGCAGTCCCTCGTAGAGCACCACCAGGCTCTCCGGACGGTTCGCGAGCTGGCGGCGAATGTCGCAGCTGAGGCGTGCGGCAACCGCGGAGAGACGCACAGCATCGTTCCAGCGCCAGCTTCCGCGCGTGGCCCAATCGTCGCGGCGATCCAGATCCGGCCAGCGCGGGCCGAGACCCCAGACGTTCCAGAACACCAGGGCCGGGAGCAGGAACATCAGCATGCGGCTCCCGGCGCGCGCCGCCGCGAGCGCCACCAGAAGCACGAGCCAGGGCGCGGCGGAGAACGCGTGGTATGCGTGGGCGTACGTCATCTTCATCACGTGACCCGCCACGGCGGGTGCCAGCCCGAGAGCCGCGGCCGTGAGCGCGAATCCAGCCGTGCCGCGCGCCGCACCGTGGCTTCCCGGTTCCGCCACGGCATCGGTCACGGCGGCTGGGCCCGGGGCCGTCGAGCGCAACAGCAGGAACGCGCCGACCGCAGCTGCGAACGCGAGCGCGGCGGGCGCCGGACCGGGCGCCGGGCTCTTCGCCACGAATGCCCAAATGAGCTCGAGCATCGCCGCGGCAACGCGCCCAGGCTCGAGCGCCTGGCGCGGAGTGGTGCCACCCGCGTGCCAGGTCAGCCGCACAGCCACGTGCACCAGGAACGCGCCGCACACCGTGACCGCGTGCCAGCCCATCCATGGCCGGTAGCGCCTCTCCCCCTGACAGAAGCGCGCCCAGGCGAGAACCAGGGGAAGAGCCAGGAAGCCCGTCTCCTTGGCGAACGGGGCAAGAGCGATGGCCACGCGTGACAGGGCGATTCGGCCGCGCGCGTGCGCATCGACGGCGGCCAGCATGAGGAACACCGCCAGCAGGTCCTGGAAGCCGCTCGGCCAGGCAGCGAGGAACTTGGTGGAGTCGTAGCACAGGAAGAGGGCGGGGGCGAGGGCCGCAGCCGGCCCAGCGATTCCGCGCCGCGCGAGGGAGAACAGCAGGCTCGCAGATCCCAGCAATGTCGCCAGGGCGAGCCCGTGGGCCACGATCAGCCCGGCGGGGCCGCACGCGATGATGGCCTCGAAGAACAGCTCGCGGGAAAGCGGCCGGTACCAGGGCCAGATGCCGTACCGACCCGTGAGGGCCTCGGCCAGGGGCAGCCGACGCGCCACGTCGAGCAGGTGGAAGTCATCGGCGAACCAGCCGAGACGGAAGACGTCTACGCCCACGGCGGCCGCCGTCAGCAGGGCCAGTGCCGCCACAGCGAGCGTCGAGCGATGTGCCGGCAAGGCGCGCGGAGCCGCTGTGCGATCGCCCTTCACTCGCTCCCCAGGCGCGCCCCGTGCCACGTCTAAGATGCGCCGGCCTTCGGTGCGCGCGCGAGCAGCGCGGCGAGCCCTTCCGGCGCTCGCCCCGGCCGGCCATCGGGGGCGAGAAAGCAGTGCTGGGTGCGTCCGGTCGCGAGCAGCTCGCCGTCCCCTTCCCGCACCACGCGGTAGGCGAACTCCACCGATGCGCGCCCCAGATCTGCGACCGCGGTCTCGATCACGATCGCGTCGTCGTAGCGCGCCGGCTTCCGGTAGCGGCAGCTCGCCTCGACCACCGGCAGCGACACCCCCGACTCCTCGATCTCGCGGTAGCTCGTCCCCAGCGAGCGCATCATCTCGGCGCGGCCGATCTCGAACCAGCGCATGTAGTTTCCGTAGTAGGCGAACCCCATGCGGTCGGTGTCGGCATAGCGCACGCGCAGCGGGAAGCGGTGCATCACGAGGCCCCATGCCCGGCTCGACGCGCGGCCGTCGCGCCGCCGAGCCGCGCGGCTGAACCCTCCACGGTCGCCGCGGGCCGGCCGGTCGCAGCCACCGTCGGCGGCGCGACCTGGGGCTTCGTCTTCCACCGGCGGTGGAGCCAGAACCACATCTCGGGCCGCTCGCGAACGTGCGCCTCGAGCCGGGCGGTGTGGAGCGCCGTGAGCCGCAGCGCGGCGTCGGGAGCCGCCGGGTCGTCGATCTCGAGCGGTGGCTCGACGTCCAGGATGAGCCGGCCGTCGGGCTCGCGCGTCACGAACCCCATGAGGATCGGCGCCCCGGTGGCCAGCGCGATGCGCGCCGGACCGAGCGCCGTGCTCGCCGGGCGGCCGAGGAACGGCACGAACGCGCCATGGTGTCGCGCGTCCTGGTCGCCGACCATCGCGACCCAGCGGCCGGCGCGCAGCGATGCGTAGACGCGCCGGATGCCGCGGTCGGCCGGGATCGCGGTCAGGCCCGCGCGCTCGCGCTCGCGGGCCAGGAGCGCCTCCACGCCGGGATTGGAGAGCGGCCGCACCACCACGTCGACCGCATGCAGCTGCCCGAGCATGGCGCCACCGAGCTCGAAGTTGCCGAAGTGCCCGGTGAGCAGGATCGCGCCGCGGCCGCGCAGCGCCTCGAAGTGCTCGAGGCCGCGCACATTCGCGAACACGCGGCCGCGCGGCGCGCGCGCCAGCTCGGAGAGCCGCGCGTACTCAGCCACAACGCGCCCCAGCTCGCGGTAGTGGGCGCGCAGGATCGTGGCGCGCTCGCCGGCGCTGCGCTCCGGGAAGGCGCGCGCGAGATTGTCCTCTGCGACGCCTCGCCGGAGCCCGAGCCCGTGTGCCAGATCGCCGAGCCGTTCGCCGAGCCCGAGCGAGCCCTGCCACGCCAGGGCGCGCACGCAGCCGGCGAGCCCCTGGACCAGCAGCGTCTCGAGCGCGTGAGCGCCCTTCATGCCAAAGGCCCCGCCCGGCGCGACCAGCGCTGGCCCGGATGCGCGACCGCCGCCCCCGCCCACTCCAGGCGCAAGAGCGCTCCGAGCGCGCGCTCGATCGCGAGGCCGGCCCGGGCGGCCAGGGCCTCCGCCGGCAGCGGCTCCGTCCCGAGCGCAGCCGCGAGCCGCGCCTCGTCGCTCCACGCCGGCTCAGGCGTGACAGCAGGCGGAAGCACGCGCACGACATCGGCCGCGCATTCGCAGAAGTGCGCTCCCGCGCGCAGCAGGGCGTTGCAACCGCGGCTCGTCGGGCGGTCCACGTCGCCCGGCACGGCGAGCAGCGGTCGCCCGAGGCGGCGCGCGACCGCCGCCGTGCTGAGCGCGCCACTCTTCTCCGCAGCCTCGACCACAACGGTCGCCTGGGAAAGGGCCGCGATCAGGCGATTTCGGCGCACGAACAATCCGG
>VBOS01000078.1 GCA_005893185.1 Candidatus Eiseniibacteriota bacterium | reverse complement strand
GACGCCGGCGAGAACCGCGGCCGTGCTCTGCGGCACGCGAACGTGGTGCGTGACCTGCGCGGTGTGCGGCTCGATCGCCCGTTCGACGGCACCGTGGGGCTGAGTCGCCCGGAGGCCCGCGACGGCGTGGTCATCGCGTGGGTGCAGGAGGCCGGGCCGGGGCCGGTGCTGGGCGCGGCGGCTGCAGACGTGGGGGCGAAGTAGCCACGCGCGCTCGTGCGGCGCCGGGCGGCGTTGGTCGACTCCGTCGCGGATCCGGGAGCGCCCCTGATAGGCTCGCGCATCGAGGCGAGCCCGCCCCAGGACTCCAAAGCGTGCCGGTGCGAGGCTCGCGTGCGCGCAGGGGAACGCCGGCAAGCCCAAGTTCGGCACGTTCGGATTCGACGCCGCCGGGGTGGACCGGGCCACGCGGCCGGGCGACGATTTCTTCCGCTACGCGAACGGGGCGTGGGTGGATCGAACCGAAATCCCATCCGACAAGGCCGCCTATTCGTTGCGCCTCCAAATGACCGACCTCGTCGAGCAGCGTCTGCACGATCTCATGGAGGGAGCGGCGGCGAAGGCCCCGAACGAACCGACCACTCTCGAAGGCAAGGTGGGCGCCTTCTACCGATCGTTCATGGATTCGGCACGCATCGATGTGCTCGGCGTCAAGCCGCTCGAGCCGATCCTCGCCGAGATTCGCGAAGCCAGGACGCGGGAAGCGATCGCCGCGCTCATGGGCCGCAACAATTCCGACTTCGATGGATCGACCTTCAGCTTCTTCATCGACATCGATCTCAAGGACCCGAAGCGCTACGCGCTCACGATCGCTCAGTCCGGGCTCGGCCTTCCGGACCGCGACTACTACCTCGAGCCGTCGTTCGCGACCCAGAAGGCGAAGTACGGGGAGTACGTCGCGCGCATGCTGACCCTGCTCCACTGGCCCGAGGCGGAAGCGCGCGCGCGGGAGATCGTCGAATTCGAATCGAGCATCGCGAAGGCGAGCTGGACGAAGACGCAGCAACGCGATCCGAACGCGACGTACAACCCCATGTCGATCGCGGAGCTGGAGGCGTTCGCTCCCGGTTTCGCGTGGCGACCGTTCCTGGTCGGGGTGGGCGCGGCCTCGCTCGGCCGCGTGATCGTGGCCGAGAAGACCGCCTTCCCCCAAAGCGCCGGGATCTTCGCCAAGACTCAGGTGAATACGCTGCAGGCCTGGCTCGCGTTGACCGTGGCCGACGGCGCGGGCCCGTACCTCGCGACGCCTTTCACCGACGCGTGGTTCGTCCTGCACCAGAAGACGCTGACCGGCCAGCAGCAACCCGCTGCGCGCTGGAAACGCGGGGTGCACGCCGTGAGCGGCGGAGACTACCTCGCAGGCGACCGCTTCGACCGGTTCGGCAACCTGGGATGGGGCGTCGGTCAGCTCTACACCGCGCGCTACTTCCCGCCCGAGGCCAAGGCCAAGATCGAGACGCTCGTGCTGAACCTCAAGGCCGCGTATCGCGCGCGG
The DNA here is from genome assembly GCA_005893185.1 of Candidatus Eiseniibacteriota bacterium. Lineage (GTDB taxonomy): Bacteria > Eisenbacteria > RBG-16-71-46 > RBG-16-71-46 > RBG-16-71-46 > WS-2. The sequence continues at coordinate 2,935 of VBOS01000078.1, read as the reverse complement.
CTCGAGACGCTCGATTGGATGGGTCCGGAGACGCGGGCGAAGGCGCTCGGGAAGCTCGACACCTACACGATCAAGGTCGGCTACCCGGACCAACCGCGCGATTACGCGCGCGTCGTGATCCACGCCGACGACCTGATCGGCAACGTCCGACGCAGCGGGGCGGCCGAATGGAAATTCTATGTCGACCGCATGCGGGGCGCTGTGGACAGGGGCGACTGGATCATGACGCCGCAGACCAACGACGCCTACAACGGCTCGCTGCGCGACATCGTGTTTCCGGCCGGGATCCTGCAGCCGCCGGTGTTCGACGCGAGCGCCGATCCGGCGATCAACTACGGCGCGGCCGGCGGCATCATCGGCCACGAGCTGACGCACGGATTCGACGATCAGGGGCGGAAGTTCGACGCCGAGGGACGGCTCAGCGACTGGTGGACTGCGGCGGACGCGACGACCTTCGAATCACGCGCCGCGGCGCTCGGGAAGCAGTACTCCGAGTTCGAGCCGCTGCCGGGCGTGCGCGTGAACGGCGATCTGACGATGGGCGAGAACATTGCGGACCTGGGCGGGCTCACGATGGGGCTCGAGGCGTATCACGCATCGCTTCACGGCCAGCCCGCGCCTGTGATCGACGGCCTCACAGGCGACCAACGGGTCTTTCTCGGTTGGGCGCAGGCCTGGCGCGGGAAGCTGCGCGAAGACGCGATCCGGAGGATGGTCGTGAGCGATCCGCATTCGCCGCGCATGTATCGCGTGAACGGCGTCGTCCGGAACATCGACGCCTGGTACGACGCGTTCGGCGTGAAGTCCGGCGACAAGCTGTACGTTGCGCCTGCGGATCGCGTGCGGATCTGGTAGCGCACGGGGCCCGCAGGGCGGCCGCGCTCCGCCCGGGTGACGCCGGCCGCCCGGTTCGCCCGCCCGGCCGGCGCGCTATCGATAGATGGTCTTGAGCGCGCCCCAGCTGGCGCGACGCACCGGAGTCGGCACGGTCGAGTAGCCCTGGCAGGAACCGATGCCGGCGCCCGACGGCAGGTCCGAGAACGAGATCACCCCGTCGCCCGACGAGGAATGCGAACCACCGGGACTGCGCGCGCCCGTGAGCCTGAACTCGATCACGATCGGCGTGCCCGCGGTCATCGTGACTGGAAGACGGCGCACGTCGTGGAACGACTGGCTGCCGCTGAACAGGTGGATGGCGTACGTGGTGTCGTTGAACGCCGGGCCCGCGCCCAGGTGAATGCCCACGTAGCCGCCGCAGCCCGACCCGCCGCATCCCCCCGTCCACACCATGCCGTCCACGGTGAAGTTCGCCGTGAAGCTCACAGGCGTGCCCGCCGGCACACCCGTCACGTCATACGCGTCGGAGGCGAGCACGTAGGTCTGCGCGAGCGAGCCGCCCTGGCTCATCGACACCGTGCCCCGCGGCAGGTCGTATGCGACGTGGTACCCCGGAGAATCGGTCACGTCCAGCGTCGGCGCCGTGGTCGTGAAGGGTCCGGTGCCGTGGAACGAATAGGAATTGACGGGGCACGATAGGTCCGCGAGTGCGGCGGTGGCGAAGGCGGGCGCGAAGACGGCGAGCCAGGAGGCGAGCGGCAGAGCCCGCGGTCGCGGCACCCGGTATTGCGGCCGCGGCGGCTTCTTCGGCGGGTGGCTCTTCAGCTCGTGCATGCAGTACTGGATGCCGCGCTCGAGTTGCGGGTCGTGGCCTGACACCAGCGCGTCCGGCGCGGTTGGACCAGTAGGCCCAGGTGGTGCGGCGCAGGCGCTCGACACGGCCGCCTGCGCGAACCCAGACGCCGAGGGGGTGTCTTTCTACCGATAGATCACCTTGATCTCTCCCCAGGTCTTGCGCCGCACCGACACCGTTGCCGTGCTGCAGAATTCCATGCGAAAGATCATGTCGGCGGCGGGATTGGAGTATGGTGCGCGCAGAAGAACGCATCCGGCATTGGCACTTCTCGGGGTCCACCAGAAGTGGCCTTCTGGATAAAGGTCCTCGGCGGATTCTCTCGCGAGAACATCGAAGTAGCCGAGAACGCACGGCGTCATCCTCAGGAAGAACGCGTAGAGCCCACGCCGCGGCAGCGCGACCGGCGGGTCGAACACCCACTGAAACGGGATCGGATGCACACCGTCGCCGTAGGGGTTGTAGAGTGTCGGCCCATCGAGCACGATGTGGTCGGTCAGCGGCATGCCGGTCGAGTCGGTTTCGGTGATGTAGAGATGCATCCCGAAGAGGTTCGTGTCCTCCGACGCCACGCGCCATACGGTCAGCGAGCGGGTCAGGGTATCGCGCGCCAGGAAGGTCTGGCCCGGAGCCTCGCCCAGGAATGCCCCGCCACTGGTAGTGGCCTGCGAGGTGTCGAGCCCGACCGTCTGGATCGAGCAGGGCTGCGCGCCCCCGGGCGCCGGCACGACGCTCAGCGTAAGCACAACGGCTGCGAGGGAGGCCAAGGCCCGCCACGAGGCCGGACGGCCGAATCGCGGGCTCACCGGACCACCACGACCTTGCCCTCCTGGCGGATTCTTCCGACCTCCATCCGGTAGAGGTAGATGCCGGGCTCGGCGGGGGCTCCCCCGCGGTCTTTCCCGTCCCACGCAAGCTGCGATCCCGCCGGACCCCGGTCCGTCGCTAGCCGCGGGCGTCGGTCTCGAGCGGCGCTCGCGGCGCCCTGCGACGCCCGCTATCCTCGCCTCCATGTCGCGCACCATCGCAGAAGGCGCTCGCGCGGCTCGGCGCCTCGCCCGGGCGTGCTGGTGCCGGACGAATCGCCGCTCCAAACCGTGGCCGGCGGACAGCTCGGGCTCGACGGATTGCAGAGGAGACGTGCGACACTCATCGCCGCGAAGCTGCCGCCGCGTTCCAGCCAGGGTTGCCGTACTATTCGCTTCACCGGTATCGGACCTTCAACTCTCCCCAGCTCGTGCGCCG
>VBOS01000483.1 GCA_005893185.1 Candidatus Eiseniibacteriota bacterium | reverse complement strand
ACACCCACTTCCCGGACGCCGACGCCGAGGATCTCTCGTTCGCGCGCGACCAGGTGCAGCGCTTCCGCGCTCTGCTCGCCCGCCTCGCAGCGCGAGGGCTACGGCCGCCGCGCGCGCATGCCGCCAACAGCGCCGGCACGCTGAACCTCGCGGAGGGCCACCTCGACGCGGTGCGAGTCGGCCTCATCGCGTACGGCTACCGGCCGCCGCACGACCTGCCGGCCGGCGCGACCGTGAGCTACGGGCGCACGTATGCTGCGCCGCGCGCGATCCGGATGGGCGTTGTGGCGGTGGGCTACGGCCACGGCTACTCGTGGCTGCTCTCGAACCGCGGCCACATGCTGGTGGGCGGACGCCGCGTTCCGATCCTGGGACGCGTGACGATGGACCTCACCATGGTGGATCTCGCGGAAGCTCGTTCGGCCGCGGTCGGCGACGAGGTGGTGATCTTCGGCGACCAGCATGACGATGCGCTGTCCATCGAGGAGGTGGCGCGCGGGAGCGAGACGATTCCCTACGAGATCATGTGCACGATCGGCAAGCGCGTGACGCGCATCTACGTGCGCGGCGGCCGGCCGGTCAAGCTCACAACGCTGGTGGGGGAGAGCAAGGAGTGGGCGGACCAGGCGGTCGATCACTTCCGGCTCCGCAACCAGGCAGTGGCGGCCGCGCGTCGCGGATGACTCCCCGCGCGCGATCGAGGCGCCCTGAGCGCCCGCGCGGCTGCGCGCGCGCGAGGGGTATGGACCGATGCGTGTTTTCCTGATCGTGCTCGACGGCGTCGGGATGGGTGCTCTCCCGGACGCCGCCGACTACGGCGATCAGGGAAGCCACACGTTGCTCCATGTCGCAGAGGCGGCCGGCGGTCTCAAGCTGAAGCATCTGGAATCGCTGGGCCTCGGGAACCTGCTCGCGCTGCCCGGGGTGCGCCCCGTGGCCGGGCCGCGCGGCGCGCGCGGGCGAATGGCCGAGCGCCCGAAGGGCAAGGACAGCACGAGCGGTCACTGGGAGATGGCGGGGATCGTGCTCGAGCGCGCGTTCCCGCTCTACCCGAACGGCTTCCCGGCTCCGCTGCTCGAACGCTGGAGCGAGCGGATCGGGCGCGGCTGGATCGGCAACGTCGCGGCCTCGGGCACCGAGATCATCGAGCGCCTGGGCGCGGAGCATCAGCGCAGCGGAAAGCTCATCGTGTACACTTCGGCGGACAGTGTCTTCCAGGTGGCGGCGCACGAGACCACGGTGCCGATCGAGGCGCTCTACGATGCGTGCCGGACGGCGCGCGGCATGCTGACGGGCGAGCACGCGGTCGGGCGCGTGATCGCGCGGCCCTTCTCAGGGGCGCCGGGCGGGTACCGCCGCACCGAGCGAAGGCGCGACTTCTCGCTCGAGCCGCCCGCCCCCACGGTTCTCGACCGGCTCACGGAGCGCGGGCACGTGGTCGTCACGGTGGGCAAGGTGGACCAGCTCTTCGCGGGGCGCGGGGTCTCCGATGCGATCCATACCGGGAACAACGCCGAGGGTGAAGAGGCGCTCGTGAGTCTCGCGCGCAGCAGCGGCGAAGGCCTGGTGTTCGCGAACCTCGTGGATTTCGACCAGCAGTACGGTCACCGCAACGATCCGGCCGGGTTTGCTCGAGCGCTCGAGCAGTTCGACGAGCGCCTGGGCGAGATCCTCGGCCGCCTGAGGGACGACGAGATGTGCATGGTGACCGCCGATCACGGCAACGATCCGACAACGCCCAGCACGGATCATGCGCGCGAGTACGTACCGCTCATCGTCGGCGGGCGGCGCGTGCGCGCAGGGGCCGATCTCGGCACGCGCGAGACGTTCTCGGACATCGCCGCCACGCTCGCCGAGCTGTTCGGCGTGACGGCGCCCCAGCACGGCACGAGCTTCCTGCGTGGGGTCCGGGCGTGAGCGCTCGCCGTGCGCGGGCCGGGAACGGGAGGGAGCGGGCCGGCGGGACGCCGGCTCCTCGCATCGGCATCTCGCCCGCGCGTCTGATGGCCGATGCGGAGAAGGCGCGCGCGCAGGCCTACGCGCCGTACTCGAAGTTCAAGGTGGGCGCAGCGCTCCTCACGCGGGGCGGGCGCATCGTGCACGGCTGCAACGTCGAGAATGCATCGTTCGGGCTCTCGATCTGCGCCGAGCGCAACGCGGTATGGAAGGCGGTGAGCGAGGGCGAACGCGACTTCGTGGCGGTGGCGGTGACGGCGGGGCGCGCGGGCGGCGCATCGCCGTGCGGTGCGTGCCGTCAGGTGCTGCACGAATTCGCGCCCGGGCTCGTCGTCTACTGGCGCGACGGGGAGGGCCGCATCGTGGAGCGAACGATCGGGGATCTGCTGCGCGAGCCGTTCGTGTGGCCGCGGAGGCGAGGGAAGTGAGCCGCGAGCGCGACGAGCTGGTGGACATCATCACCCGCAGGGTGATGGAGGGTCTGGCGCGCGGCGGTGCGGGTGCGCCCGCGCCGCCTG
>VBOS01000482.1 GCA_005893185.1 Candidatus Eiseniibacteriota bacterium | reverse complement strand
GGGCCTCGGGCGGAGATCCGAAGGCGCGGTCCGGGCTGTGGCTCCGCGCGCGCAGGCGATGCGATCCAGAGCGCCGCCACGAGGCCGAGGAGTGGGCAGGCGGGCCGGATGCGGCGTCCGAGCTTGGGGAGCATGAGGCGGAAAAGTGTACCAGCATCGCAGGGCTCGCACACGTGCAATGCGCGTCGCGGAGCGCTCAGCTCGCCGCCACGGCTCGACGCCCGCGGTCGCGGACCATGCGGGCCCCATGACGCCGAGGGAGCGCAGAGGCGCTTCTCCGCGGGCCCGCTACGCAATTTCCTCCAGCTCTGCGCTCCAGCTCACGGTCACGGCGCCCTCGAGCGACTGGGCCGTGGGGCAGCGTTGCGAGTGGCGCGCGAGCGCCCGCTCGACCGCCTCGCGGGTCCCGGGCGGAATCCGCAGCCGGTAGCGGACGCGGATCTCCGTGAGCACCGGGAGGCCGTCACGCACCTCGTTCAGTCCCTCGGCTTCGGCGTGGAACGCGCCCTCCTCGAGCTTCACCTGCCGCGCCTCCAGCGCGGCCACGAGGGTGCCGGCCATTCAGCCGCCGGTGGCCGCCACGATGTAGTCCACGGGGAGCGGCAGCTCGCGCGGGGGCGCGAGCTTGAAATACGCTGCGATGGGGCCGTGCACCCCCATGTCGAGGCTCTCGCCGGTGGGAAGCCGCGCGCGGCGGTGAAGGTTCCCGGCGGCTTCCAGCGTTGAGCGTGAAACGTAGAGCGGCTCGGTCATGACGGTCCTCCGAGTGCGAGTTGCCGCACGTGGGGGTTCACGGACGGGTTGCGCGGGGTCCGCGCACGAGGGTTCGCGCGCGTTTTCGCTCTGCCGCCTTTATGCTAGCTTTCCGTGCTCGATTTCCCCAACCCTTCGAGGCACCGTGTCCTCTACTGCCGTGTTTCGCGTCGGGGCTCGTCTGTCGCGGGTGACCACGATGCTGCTGTTCGGGCTCATCGTGCTGGGCTCGGTGGTGCGCACCACCGGCTCGGGTCTCGCGTGCCCCGACTGGCCCCTGTGCAACGGCCGGATTCTCCCGCCGCTCCAGTTCAACGTGCTGGTCGAGTGGTTCCACCGCCTGACGGCCCTGCTCACCAGCGTGGCGCTGTTCGTCACCGTCGCGTGGGTGCTCGTGCACCCAGCGACTCGGGCGCGGCTCGGGGCGCTTGCAGGGCTCGCCATCGCGCTGCTCTTCGTTCAGGTCATGCTCGGCGCGCTCACGGTCTGGAAGCTTCTCTCTCCTTCGGTCGTGAGCGGCCATCTCGCGGTTGCGCTGCTCCTCTTCGTCACCATGCTCTCGATCACCCTGGTGGCACGGGCCGCGTCCCGGCCAGCTGCGGTGCGCGAGCCGCGCCCCGCCGGGCTCCTCGCCACGCTCGCGACGGCGACCGCATTGGCCTACGTGCAGTCGCTCCTGGGCGGGATCGTGAGCACCACCCACGCCGGGCTCGCATGTCCCGACTGGCCGGCCTGCGACGGTCGCTGGTTTCCAGCGCTCACGACTCTCGCGGGGCTCCAGATGCTCCACCGCTACGGCGCCTACGCGCTCACAGCCGCCGTGATGATGGTCGCGATCCGCTCGCGCTCGGCACCGGACGCCGCCGTGCGTACGGGCGGGTCGCTGGCGTTCGGCCTCACCCTCGCCCAGGTGGTCGTGGGGGTCGCGAACGTGCTGGGAGGGATTCCGGCCTGGCTCTCCGCGGTCCATCTCGCGAACGCGGCTGCGATCCTAGCGACGCTGGTGGCGACGACGTTCCGCGTGGCGCGCATGCCGACGGGCGCGGGAAGCATGGCGCTGGCAACTTCGCCATGACCGTCGCCCTCGCCCCGTCGCGCGCGCGCAGCGTTGCGCTCGCGTACTTCGAGCTGACCAAGCCCCGGATCTCGACCCTGGTCGGGATCACAGCGGTCCCGGCCCTGCTGCTCGCGTCGCCGGGGCTGCCGCCGCTCGCCGTGTTCTGGGGAGCGCTGGTCGGGACGCTGCTGGCCTCGGGATCCGCGGCGTGCTTCAACATGTATTTCGACCGCGACATCGACGCCCTCATGGAGCGCACGCGGCTGCGGCCTCTGCCTTCGGGGCGGCTTGCGCCATCGAGCGCCTTGAAGCTCGGGTTCGTGCTCGCCGGGCTCGCGTGGGTGACGCTGGTCATCTTCGCCAACCTGCTCGCGGCCCTGATCGCGCTCGCTTCCATCTTCTACTACGCCGTGATCTATACCGTGTGGCTCAAGCGGCGCACGCCGCAGAACATCGTGATCGGGGGCGCCGCCGGGGCCTCCGCGCCGCTCATCGCGTGGGCCGCGGTCGCCGGGCACGTCAGCGTCCCGGCCGTGCTGCTCGCGGGCGTCGTCTTCCTCTGGACGCCGCCTCACTTCTGGGCGCTGGCGCTCGTGCGCCGCGAGGACTACGCGCGCGCGGGAATCCCGATGCTGCCCGTCACCCACGGCGAGGCGGAGACACGGCGTCAGATCCTGCTCTACACGCTGGTGCTGGTGCCGGTCACGCTCGCGCTCGTGCCGCTGGGCGTCGCCGGGCGGCTGTACGGGATCCCGGCGGCTTTGCTGGGCGCAGCTTTCATCTTCGGAGCGTGGCGTCTCGCGCGCTCCCCGAGCTCCGCGCGCGCGATGCGCCTGTTCGGCTTCTCGATCCTCTATCTGTTCGCGCTCTACGCACTGCTCACGGTGGACGCCTATGTCGGCCACGCGCCGCTCGTGGCGGCGCGGATCGTGCCTTGAGCCGCAGCTGCGAGAGGACCGATCGGTACCGGTAGCGGGGGCTGGATTTGAACCAGCGACCTTCGGGTTATGAGCCCGACGAGCTACCAGGCTGCTCCACCCCGCATCAATGGCGCGAAACTACGACGGTGCTCGCGTAGGTGTCAAGCGAGTCCGGCCGGCCGGTCCGGCGCAGCGCGGACGCGCGACCCTGGCGCGCGAGAGCGGTCCGGACCGAAACCCGTGACGCAGGTCGGTCCGCTTCCGCTGTCCGATGCGGGCCTTGCGGTTGCGCCCGCCACGATCGCTCGATATTCTGCCCGGCCTTGGACCGGGCTCGGGTGACTTCTCCTTAAGCCGCGGTGCATCCACGGAGGCATTTCTTGACTCGAAGCCGGATCGCGCTCGCACTCCTCGTGGCGCTCTTCGCTCTCGCAGCGGGCACGCGGACCGCCGGTGCGGCGGCCGAGGTCCATCGCCTCAACCTCGTCCTCTCCGCCATTCCCACCGAGATCACGGGCGGCGACGTGACCGAACAGATCGACGCGACCAATCGATTCCTCGAGAGCTTCGGCCTGAAGGGGCTCGAGCGGATCAAGCAGGGATGGCTCTTCGAGGCGCAGCTGCGATACATGGCCACATCGAAGATCGCGCTCAACGCGGGCGTGGGCCAGATCAAGAGCTCCACGGAGCAGGAATACCTCCCCGCGATCCAGCAGGACTTCCGGCTGCGCTACGAGGTGTTCTCGGTGCCTGTGACCGTGGGGGCGGCATATTACATGCAACCCCACAACCAGGGCGATTTCCAGGCGCGCGTCTACCTCGGCGGGGGTTTCCTCAGCATGATCCAGAGCCGGCTCAAGTTCCAGGTGTCGGCGAATGGGGTCCCGGGCCTGACCTCAACGGTGGTCGCGTGGAAGCGCGATGGCCCCGGGGCCTATCTCGAGGGCGGCGTCCACATGTACTTCGCCTCGCGTTTCTCCGTCCTCCTCGGAGCGATGTACCGCAGCGCGAAGGTCGAGGCGCTTCTCGACCGCTCGACCCACGAGCCGGCGTACGCGCCCGACGGCCTTCCGTTCTCGTTGGACCTGAGCGGCATCGGGGCAAGGATGGCGGTCGCGATCGGGCTCTGATCCCCCGCGAAATCCGGGCTCAGTGCCCGAGCGTGTCGGCGCCGCGCGGTTGGATGAGGTAGATGATCTCCCCCGGTTTCGCCATGCCGTGCTGCTCGCGCAGCTCGTGCTCGGCACGCAGGCGGCCCGCCTCGGGATCCCCCGCCTCGCGGTCGAGCCGTTCCACCTCGGCGCGCAGCCGCTCGAGCTCGCTGCGGGTCCGGGCGTTCTCGCGGTCCAAACGCCATGTGCGATAGAAGCTGTGCTGGCTGATGAGCGAGGCCCAGGCGAACCACACGATGGCGATGAGCCACGCCCAGCGCAGCCAGCGCTTGAGCGGGCTTGGCTCCTGCGCGTAGCGCTCGAGCCGGTAACGGCGGAACCGCGATCCAAGGTCGCCCATGACATCCCTGTCCTTTCTGTTCGAAGCCCTGCTGCGCGCGACCATCCCGGTCGCGGCCTGCCCCCGGCGTCCACGCGCCGCTCAGCGCAGCGCGCGGAACGCTCCGCCCCCGGCGTAGCGGGCGCTCGACCCCAATTCCTCCTCGATCCGCAGGAGCTGATTGTACTTCGCGATCCGGTCCGTGCGCGAGAGCGAACCGGTCTTGATCTGGCCGGCCCCAGTCGCAACAGCCAGGTCCGCGATCGTGACGTCCTCGGTCTCCCCCGACCGGTGGGAGATCACCGAGGTGTAGGCGGCCTCGAGCGCGCACCGGATCGCAGCCAGCGTCTCGGTCAGCGTCCCGATCTGGTTCACCTTGATCAGGATCGAGTTCGCGACCCCGGCCTTGATGCCGCGCGTCAGGCGCTCGACGTTGGTCACGAACAGATCATCGCCCACCAGTTGGATGCGCGCCCCCAGCTTCCTCGTGAGCAGCGCCCAGCCGTCCCAATCGTCCTCGGCGAGCCCGTCTTCGATGCTGACGATCGGGTAGCGGTCGCAGAGCCCCGCGTAGTAGTCCACCATCTCCGCCGAGCCGAGCCTGCGGCCGCCTTCGCCGGCCAGCACGTAGGCGCCGTCCTTGTAGAACTCGCTGGCCGCCGGGTCGAGCGCCAGCGCGATCTGCTCGCCCGGCTTGTAGCCCGCCTGGTCGATGGCTTCGACCAGCGCCTTGAGCGCGGCTTCGTTCGAATCGAGGTTGGGCGCGAAGCCGCCCTCGTCGCCGACCGCGGTCGAGAGCCCGCGCTTCTTGAGCACTCGCGCCAGCGTGTGGAACACCTCGGCCGCCCAGCGCAGCGCTTCGCGGAACGATGGAGCTGCGAGCGGCACGATCATGAACTCCTGCAGGTCCACGTTGTTGTCCGCATGCTTGCCGCCGTTCAGCACGTTCATGAGCGGCACCGGCAGCGTGCGCGCGTCGACGCCGCCCAAGTGCCGGTAGAGCGGGAGGTCGAGCGAGCGCGCGCATGCGTGGGCAGAGGCCAGCGAGACGCCGAGCAAGGCGTTGGCGCCGAGCTTGCCCTTGTTGCGGGTGCCGTCGAGCGCGATCAGCGTCGCATCCAGGCCCGCCTGGTCGAAGGCGTCGGTGCCGAGCAGCTGGGGGGCGATGGTCTCGTGGACGCTCGCGACCGCCTTCTGCACGCCCTTGCCGCCGTAGCGGTTCTTGTCGCCGTCGCGCAGCTCGACCGCCTCGTGCTCGCCGGTCGATGCCCCCGAGGGCACCGCCGCGCGGCCCATCGCCCCGCCCTCGAGGATGCAGTCCACCTCGAGCGTGGGATTGCCCCGCGAATCGAGGATCTCGCGCGCCTTGAGTTCCGCAATCGTCATCATGGCGCGCGCAGGCTAAGAGGGTGGGGAACGGGGAGTCAAGCGCGCGGGGAGCGTGCGCGGTGGGGCGCTGCGAGGCGCGCAGGCGGGAGCGGCGTAGGCGCAGCGGAACGTGTGAGCGGGGCGCGGGCCCCCACGGGGAGCGCACGCGAAGCGGCGCCATCTGGATACATGGGCGAGCTCGCAGCGTATTCAAGTATGCAACCGGGCCCCGCGCGGCATAAGCTGGAGCACCCCCGGCAGGTCGGGAAACAGGAACCGCGCCGCGAGCCTGCTACGCAGACGGATGACCGTGGCGTATCTGGGTACAAAGGGCAGATATGGCGAAAGCACTCTTACAGCGTGCTGCGGACGGAGACGTTGACGCTCAGTGCCGGTTGGCGGCAGCCTCCGCTCTGAGGCGTCTTAAGAGTCTAGGTGCCTAACCTGGGTTTGCAGGCAACGGTGGGCGGAGGGCTCTCAGCGGACAGAGATCGTCCGTGTTCGCCCACCGCGCCTGAAACGCGGCGTTGGACGGACAGACAGGCACATGGGTAGGAGATCTTGATGGCGATACCCGATTACCAGACGGTCATGCTCCCGCTTCTTCGATTCCTCAAGGATGGGAAGGAGCACAACATCGGCGAGGTCGTGGAATCTCTGGCCGCCGAGTTCGATCTCTCGACCGAGGAGCGCCAGCAGTTGCTCGGGAGCGGCCAGCAGACCGTCATTAGGAACCGGGCAGGCTGGGCCCGGACCTACCTGAAGAAGGCGGGCCTCATCGCGTCGACTCGCCGCGGGTACTTCCGAATTACCGAACGTGGGCAATCGGCTCTTGCCTCGAAGCCCGAGCGCATTGACGTCAAGTACTTGGAGCGGTTCCCGGAGTTTGTGGCCTTCCGGGAACTGCGGCATGAGCGGCCGGATGAAGACCCCGTGCCGGTCAGCAATTCGAGCGATGCCACGCCTGAGGAGGCCCTTGACGTGGAATACGGGCGTCTTCGGCTCGATCTCGAAGCCGAAGTCCTCGAGCAAGTGAAGGGCGCCTCCCCATCCTTCTTCGAACGCCTCGTAGTCGAGCTCCTTGTTCGGATGGGCTACGGCGGCACGCTTCGAGATGC
>VBOS01000005.1 GCA_005893185.1 Candidatus Eiseniibacteriota bacterium | reverse complement strand
GGTCAGGCGGGCGGCGGTCGTCAAGTAGGGGTGCTCTCGGGATAGTGTATTGACGGGGGCGTACGGCGCGAGAACGGCCGGCGACTCGCCGCGACCGGAGTGGCCGGATTGGGGCGGCGGGTCTACAGTCAGGTCCACCTTCCTGCGGACCCGAGCGAGCCACCCCAATTCGGAGAGCCATGCCCGAATCGAAACGCTGCCCCGACTGCGGCCACGAGAACCCTCCGGGTAGCGAGAGCTGCGAGGCCTGCAACTTTCCGCTTGCCGGCCTGCCGGCCGCGATGCACGGTGCCGCTCCCGGCGGCGAGCCCGGCGCAAGGAAGCCCGACCCGCTCCCCGTCCCCCGCCCGGTGCGGCCGCGGCGGCCGCGCCCGGCGTCGAATCAGGCGACGACGCTGTGGCTCGCGTTCGGGTCGATCTGCGCTGCAATCGTGCTCTTCATCGCGCTCAAGGCCAACGTCGAGCGCGCTTCGCAGCCCGTTCCGGGCTCGAACCCGGACGAGCAGAAGCACGCAGACGAGCTGCGCGCGGCAATCGAGAAGGACTCCACCAACGTGGAAGCTCGCATCGCGCTCGCCGACATCCTCTACAACACCGCCAACTGGTCGGAGGCGACCATCCACTATCGCTCGGTGGTTCACCACGATTCGACCCAGACGGGCGCGATCGTGGATCTGGGCGTGTGCTACTACAACCTCGGCGATACGGACGAGGCCGAGCGCTGCTTCCTGCTGGGGCTCGCGCGCGACCCGCACCATCCGATCGCGCTCTTCAACCTCGGCATCGTGAGCGAGCACCGCGGGAACTACGAAGCTGCGCTCGACTACTTGCATCGCGCGCTGCAGAGCAGCCCGCCCGGCGACCTGAGTGGGCCGATCACAGATGCCATGCAGCGCGTGATGAAGGCGCAGGGGAAGCCCGCCCCGCCTCTTCCCAGCGCGCGCTAGAGGGCGCTGCGCCCGCACCGCCTGCGCAGCGGCTCACCCCGGCGGCAGCAGCCCGATCGCGCGCAGCGCTCGATCCAGCGCCCGCGGCCCGTGCGGCCCGCCGCCGCCGGCGCGGCCCGCGATCCAGCGCAGCAGGTCCGCGGGCGTGTCGAGATCGTCGAGCGCCGGGAGCAGCGCAGTGCTGACCCCGGTCTTGGCCGCGCGCTCCAGCGTCTGGTCCAGCACGCGAGCCGTGCTCCACTCGATGCCGCGGAAGAGCGCGGGGGCCCTGCGCCGCAGGCCCACGAGATAGTAGCCGCCGTCATGCGCCGCCCCCATCACGACGTCGTGGGTCGTGCGGGCGCGGCGATCAAGTCTTCGAACGCATGCTCGATCCGTGCGCCCAGGTCTGCGCCCTGCTGGTCGCGCACGCGAAGTCCCGGCGGCACGGCGTATCCGTGGCGGGCCGCGGGAGCATCGGCCCAGTAGAGCATGCGCTCATCGGCTGCCGCCGCGACCGTGACCGCGATCGCGTCCTCGAGCATCGCGCGGTAGAGATCGAGGGCGAGCGCGGCGGGCAGCGCGGGGGAGAGCCGAGTCTTCACCTCGCCCGCGGCAGGCCACCGGGCGAACAATGCGAGACGCCGCATGAGCTGAAGCTATGCGGCATGCGCGCAGCGGCGCAACATCGCGCCGGCGCCTGGGAGCGTCGCGGCGCGCCGGCCCCGATCCGGGGAGGGCACGCTCAGGGGATCGCGGGACGCCAGCGGTAGTGCCCGGTGAGCGGAAACTCGAAGAGCCGATCCTCGTAGCGCGGCCCCTGGCCGATGTTATGGACGATCCACGGAGTGGCGCTCCCGTCCGGCGCCGGGACCACGATGGCGATGTGCGGCAGATCCGGAGGCACTGTGCAGGTGATGAGATCGCCCGGGCAGTAGTCGTCTCGCTTGTCCGTGACCGGCAACGCTGCGCCCCGGCGCCGTAGGAACATCTGCAGGTTGGGGACGCGGCGATGATCGATGTTGGGGTCGGGCCCGCGCAGGCCCCATCTCCTCGGATAGGCGTCGAAATGGCGCTCCATGTCTTCGTGGACCAGCCGCTGCAGGTCCACGCCGAGCGCACGGTAGGCGCGGACGATCTCGTCGGTGCAGACGCCGGTGTTCGCCGGCACGTCGCCGTTGGGGTAGGCAAGGGGCACGTAGGCCGGCTCGTAGCGCACGACGTGAAGCGTCCGCTCCAGCGCGGCGCGCACGAGTCGCGTCGCGAACGTGCTGTCTACCGGAAGCGTCGTCAGAACGCGACGCGCGAGGCTCGCGTCGCCCTCGCTTCGCAGGTCGATCGGTTGCCCGCCATGGGTTGCAGTGGCTTTGGCCACCGGGTCGACTGGCCCGCGCCTCGGCGATGGGCTCATTCGACGGTTCCATTGCCGAGGCGCGGGCCGCGCCCAACGACCTCACTTCACGGCCACCGACAGACTACGTGATCGTCCGCGCCCCCTCCAGGCGGGCGCTCGATGGGATGGGCGCTCTGCTTCGACGCGCCGTTGACAGGTTCCGGCGCAATTCCTACAGTTCGGGCGTCCGGTCACGATTCCCCGAAGCCCGCACACGTTTCGATCGCGTCCCCCAGCGAGCCAGCCCATGTCCGACGTCCGCCACTTCAACCTGATCATCGTCGGCACCGGCCCCGGGGGCTACGTCGCCGCCATCCGCGCCGCCCAGCTCGGTCTCAAGACCGCGGTGGTCGAGAGGGACGAGCTGGGCGGCACGTGCCTCAACTGGGGCTGCATCCCCACCAAGTCGTGGATCATGACCGCCCACCTCTTCGAGCAGATCCGCCGGGCCAAGGAGTTCGGCATCGAGGTGGGCGAGCCGCGCGTCAACTGGCCGGTGCTGGTCGAGCGCAAGAACAAGGTGGTGAAGCAGCTCACGGGCGGCGTGAAGATCCTGCTCAACGGCCGCGGCGTGGAGATCGTGAAGGGGACCGCCCGGCTCACGGCCCCGAACCGCATGACGGTCGCATCGGCCCAGGGCAGCGCAGAGCTTTCCGCGGACAGCGTGATGATCGCGACCGGCGCCTACGCCACGATGCCGCCGGGCTTCAAGCTCGAAGGCGAGCGCGTGATCACGAGCCAGGAGGCGTTGGCGCTCTCGAAGCAGCCGAAGCGCATCGCGGTGCTGGGCGGGGGCGTCGTGGGCTGCGAGTTCGCCTGCTTCTTCGCCGCGATTGGCACCGAGGTCACGCTCATCGAGATGCTGCCGCGCCTGGTGCCGGCCGAGGACGACGAGGTCGCTCAGGCGCTCGAGCGCGAGATGAAGAAGCAGAAGATCGCGATTCACCTCGGCGCCAAGGTGGAAGGAATGAAGGACGAAGCGGACGGCGCGCTCACGCTCGCGCTTCCGCGCGGCAAGAGCGTGACCGTGGACACGGTGCTGGTCGCGACCGGCCGCAAGCCGTACACGGAGGGGCTCGGGCTCGATGCGCTGAACGTCGGGCGCGGCGATCGCGGCCGGATCGCGGTGAACGAGCGGCTCCAGACCTCGGTCCGGAACCTCTACGCGATCGGCGACGTCACAGACATCAAGCAGCTCGCGCACTTCGCATCGGCGCAGGGCAAGGCCGCGGCCGAGGTGATCGCCGGGCATCCGGCGCAGACCAACTGGCGCGCCGTCCCCGCCGCGACCTTCACCAGCCCCGAGATCGCGAGCGTCGGCTTGACCGAGCGCGAGGCGCGCGCGCAGGGCCACGAGATCAAGATCGGGCGCTTCCCGTTCCGCGCCCACGGCCGCAACATCGCAGACGGCGAGACCGCGGGCTTCGTCAAGATCCTGGCGGATGCCGGCACCGATCAGCTCCTCGGCGCTCACATCTTCGGCGCCAAGGCCAGCGAGCTGATCCACGAGTGCTCGCTCGCGATCGCGGCCGACCTCAACGCAGGCGACCTGGCCCGCGCCATCCACGCGCACCCGACGCTCACCGAGGCGCTCGGGGAGGCCGCGGAGGATGTGGAAGGCATGGCAGTCCATCTGATGAGGCAGGAGGTCCGCGCCGCTTCGCGGTGAGGCGCGATCCTCCACCAGCCGGCCGCCCTCGGGGCCCCGGCGCAGCATTGAGAGGCGCATCGTGAGCGGAGCCATCGTCCGTGGGGAAGCGAGCATGATGGTGGAGGTGAAGGCGGCCACGGACCTGGGGCTCAAGCGCGCCCAGAACGAGGACAGCCACGGCCACTGGATTCCGCCCGTGGCGGATGAGCGCAGCCGGCGGGGCGTCCTGATCGTGGTCGCAGACGGCATGGGCGGCTCGCGCGCGGGCGAGGTCGCGAGCCGGCTCGCGGTCGAGACGGTGCTGAGCTTCTACCGCGAGGCGCCGGGCGTGGACCTGCTCGAGGACCTGCACCACGCCGTCGAGGCCGCGAACCGCGCCGTGCATCGCGAGAGTGCAGCGCACCCCGAGCTGTCCGGCATGGGGACGACATGCACAGCCGTCGTGCTGCGCGGTGCCGACGCCTACCTCGCGCACGTCGGCGACAGCCGCGCGTACTTGATCCAGGATGGTCGCATCCGCCAGCTCACTCGCGACCACTCGCTGGTCGCGCAGCTCGTGCGCGACGGACAGCTCACGCCCGAGCAGGCGAAGGTGGACCCGCGCCGCAACGTTGTGACGCGCAGCGTGGGCGTTGGCCCGCACGTCGAGATCGACGCCGAGCCGGTGCCGGTGATGCTGCGAGCAGGCGACACGGTGTTGGTCTGCAGCGACGGGCTGCACGGCGTGGTCGCAGACGAGGAGCTGAAGGCCGCTGCGAGCAACGCCGATCTCGCGCAGGGCTGCGCCGACGCGATCCGGCTCGCCAATCAGCGCGGTGGCCCGGACAACATCACGGTGGTGCTGGCGCGGGTTGCCGCAGCATGACGGCAGCCGCGGCCCCCAGCACATTTCAACCATGATCGTGGGCTCGCGCACGGGCCACGACGTCGCTGCCCCGGCGCGCCCCCGCCCCTGAGCCGTAAGCGGTTCAGACCGGCGGCTCGGATCGCCGCCATTGAACGGGGCGCGGATCCGAAGCGGCCCCGATCCTCAATCGGGTGTAGATCCAAAGCACCCCGACGATGATCACGCCGGATGACACGTCGGACTTGAACAGCTCGGTGGCGACGTCGTGCGGAAGGCGCGAAGCATTGACCGCGAAGATCCCAAAGCAGAGCGCCCCGAACGCCGCGATCAGCCACGGCAAGGCGATGAACCGAGCCCGCTCCAGCATCTTGCGAAACGGGCTCACGGTGCCGAGCAGGTTCACGCACTCCATGAACGCCACGCCCCACACGATGAGGATGCCGAGGTTGAGGATTGAAAACGCGCCGCCGTTCCAGTCGGCCAGGAAGTCGAAGGTCCCGTGCACGACCGCCACGATCGGCAGCGCGATGATCAGCCCGCGCACGGGACTCTGGCCGCGGAAGCGGGCCTCGGGGATGCTCATCGCCGCCAGCCCCGAGAGCGTGAGATGGAACGGGGTCGTGAAGAACACGCGGGAGATGCCGACGTGCAGGCCGCGCAGGGAGAGGTTTTCGTAGTTCTCGGACAACGCGAAGCCCAGGGCCGAAAGGCAGGCGTAGATCAGCCAGTCGAGCGGCTCGTCGATGTGCCGGGTGAGCAGGAATACCAGCGCCACCGGGACCAGCTTCAGGGTCTCCTCGACGATCCCCACGGCCGCGAAATAGTAGAGGTAATCGTGCACAGCTTGGCCCGTGGGCCCCACGCTCGCCACCAGCGACACCGCATCGTTCACGGCATAGACACCGTTGGCCACGACGAAGCCGCCGACCACGGTCAGGACGCAGAGCCAGAGCGGCTCCTTCTCGAACAGGTCCCACCAGCGGATGAGCAGGAACCAGATCAACCCGCAGAACAAGGCGATCAGAACATGGGGCCACGTGAACGGCATTCGATAGGTCGCCAGAAAGGCCGGCAGGTACTCCAGGAGCCGACCCTGATGGAGCAGCAGCAGGCGGTACGTTGCGGGGGGCACGTAGGCGGCCGTCCTGCGATCGGCGAGCAGCGTGCGCAACGCCTTCCAGTCGCCCTGCGCCACGGCCAGGTCGGCAAGGTTATGGACGGCGCCGGCGACGTTGTAGCCGAGGCGAACCTCCACCCGGAACAGTGACTCGGCCTGCGCCGTCATCCCGAGCCCCAATCGCGCACGGCCTTCGGAGTTGTTCAGGTAGGGCAGATGCCGGTTGGCCACGCTGTCGAATGCCGAGAGCGCCCGCCCGGGCTCGCCGATCAGGGTCCAGCAGAGGCCCAGGGCGTAGTGGCCGATGTCCCGCCGGGAGCCGTCGCTCGTGTCCGCCAGTCCCTCGTAGAAGTCGAGGAGGGCGTGGTCGTCTCCGTGCTGGTATCGCTCGCGGGTGCTCTGCCGCCGAAGCGCGAGGCTGATGTATGCGTAATGGGCCGCGATGTCATCGGGGTGGGCCAGCGCATCTTCTTGCAGTACGCCGACGGCCTCTCGCTCGAGCCCGGCCTCGAGCAGTCGGCTCGCGTGTTCGGCTGGATCCGCGGGTGGCGGGGGATCCGGCCGCCGCCGGATGAGGTCGAATCCCACGGCAGCCAGCAACACCACGGCGACCAGCACCCACAGCCCGGCGTGCCGGACGCGCACGGGTACGGGATTTGGGGGGGCCTCCATTACGTCATTCCCCGTGGCGCCTGATGTCGACCGCGATGCACGGCTCCGAGCGCGGACGGGCGCGGATGCGGCTCGAACCGGCAGGGAGTCTTCATGGTCAACCGATGGGATCGGCAGCGACCGTCCTGGTCATGTGCTGCGATGACGCCGAGGGGCGTGGGAACCGAAGGGCGCAGTCTATCAGGAGCCCGGCGCGGCGGCCCACCCGTGCCAAGCCGCCTGATGTTCTTGGTCCTTTGCGCCGATAACTCGACGGATCGGGCGCCTGCGCGGGCCTAGGGAGAGCGTCACAGGGAGGAGCCAGCATGGAGCAGCCGATCCCCGTCCACATGCCGATCCAGGCCTCGAGGCCCCGGGTCGAGTTCCCGGTCTGGGGCGTGATCCTGGTCATGGTCGGCGCGCTGTTTCTCGCGGCCCAGGGAGGCCACGTCCATCTCTGGACATTCCTCCTACGCTGGTGGCCGCTGGTCCTGATCGCGGTCGGCGCCACGCACATGGTGAACGAGCGGCGTGTGCTGAGCCCCGGAATCACGCTGGTCCTCGTCGGCGGCTTCGCGCTCTTCTTCACGCTCGGCGCCATGAAGTGGCGCATGCTCCTCAAGATCTGGCCGATCATCCTGGTGGCGGTCGGGGCATCGATGCTGCTCGGAGCGCGCCGGAAGCCGTGGGGCTCCGCTTGAAAACGCCCGATGGCTGCGTTGCGCGGTCGGCTCCTCGCTCCAAAGTGGCTTGAAGGCCACGTTTCCGCTCGTCGCTCGCCCGCGACGCCTTGCCCTCGAGCGTTTACAAGCGGAGCCCAGCCGCGGGCCGCGGCGAATCCTCTCCCAACCGAGTCTCGGAGATGCCTCATGCCAGCCACCGTCGTCGCACTCCACCTCAGCAAGAGCAGCCGCGCGCCGCTCGTCGCCGTCCCACACGTGAGCGCCGTGCTCGAGACAGGACTCGAAGGCGACCGCCACGCCAGGCGCCACAGCCGGCGACAGGTGCTGGTGGTCGAGGAGGAAGTGTTGAACGAGTTCGGGCTCGCTCACGGCGCGATCCGCGAGCAGGTCACGGTGCGTGGGCTCGCTCTCGACGGGCTGGTCCTCGGCGCGCGCCTGCGCGTGGGCGGCGCGCTGCTCGAGGTGGCGGGGCCCTGCGATCCGTGCGCCCGCATGGACGAGCTGAGGCCCGGCCTCCAGCGCTCGCTCGAAGGCCGCCGCGGCCGGTTCGTGCGCGTGGTCCAGGCGGGCTCGTTCGCGGTCGGCGACGCGATCCAGGTCGAGCCGCCCGCCTGAGCGGGCGGGGAGCCAGCTGTGAACCGCGCCATCTCCGGCACGCTGCTGTTTGCGGCGGTGGCCGTGCTCGGCACGCTCTTCCTCTCGTGGCTTTCCTACGTAGGCGTGCGGACGGCGCTCGAGACCGAGTTCCAGCGCCGGCTCTCGAACGTGGCGGCTGCCACCGCCTCGCAGATCAGCCCGCAAGACATCGCGGACGCCCGCATCCTAGGCGATGAGGGCACGGGCTACGCCAACCTCGAGGTGCAGCTCACGGCGCTGCGCGCGACCACGGGGCTCGCCAACGCTTCGCTCTTCGACTCGGCGCGCGCCGTGGTCTTCGACTGCCGCGGACCGGAGTACCCGCACGAGCCCACGCGGCTCGACACGCTGGCGCCGGGCGATGTCGCGGAGGCGCTCGCGGGCCACGCGATCGTGACGCAGGCCTACACGCTTTCCGGCGCGACCTACCGCGCCGGTCTCGCGCCTGTGAGTGGCGCGGGCGGCCGCGTCGCGGGCGTGGTCGCGGTCGAGGGGCGCGAGGACTATCGCCCGGTGCTGGCGCGCTTTCGCCGCCGGCTGGCGAGCACCGTTTTCGTGATCGCGCTCGCGGTCGCGATCCTCGCAGCGCTGCGCATCCGCGCGGGGCTCGCGGCCGAACGGCTCGAGCGAAGGCTCGCGCGCGCCGAGAACCTGGCCGCGATGGGCCGGCTCACAGCCACGCTGGCGCACGAGATCAAGAATCCGCTCGCCATCATCCGCGGCTCGGCGCAGCGGCTGGGCAAGCTCGAGCCCGAGGCCGAGCGCATGGCCGGCTTCATCGTAGATGAGACCGACCGCTTGTCGCGCACGGTCGCGCGCTACCTCCAGTTCGCGCGTGCGGAAGAAGGCACGGGGGACGCGGCCGCGCCGGGCGACGCGGGGGCCGCGCTGCGCGCGACGCTCGATCTGCTCGACGACGAATGCCGCGCGCGCAAGGTCGTGGTGGGGAGGAGCGACCTCGAAGGCGAAGCGCCGGTGGCGCTCGACGCCGAATCCCTGAAGCAGGTCTTCCTGAACCTGATCCTGAACGCGCTCGAAGCCATGCCCGAGGGCGGGCGGCTCGACCTCTCGCGCGCCGAGCGCGGGGGAAGGTTCGAGTTCGCGGTCCGGGACACCGGATCGGGGGTGGCGCCCGAGATCGCGGGGCGGATCGGGGAGGCGTTCGTCACCACCAAGGCGCGCGGCTCGGGGCTGGGTCTCTTTCTCACGCGAAGGCTGGTACAGTCCTCGGGGGGCGATCTCGAGATCAGCGGCGAGCCGGGGCGCGGCACGACCTGCGTCGTGCGCCTCCCGCGGTGCCGGAGGTGAGAGCGGCGGCCCCCGCCGCATTCGCGAGACGCGCTGCGCCGGGCGCAACCAGGCTCGGGGCCGCCCGCCGCGGCTCGTTTACGAGGATGAAGCATGCGCGTGCTGGTCGTTGACGACGAGATCCGGAACGCGGAGCTGACCGCGCTCGACCTGCGCGACGCCGGGCACCAGGCGGATTTCGTGGGCGGCGGCGAAGAAGCGCTCGAGCGCATGGAAGCCGCCCCCTACGAAGCCGTGATCACCGACCTGCGCATGAGGCCGCCCGACGGGCTCGCGCTGCTGGAGGCGATCCGGCGGCGGTGGCCCGACACCACGGTTGTGCTCATGACCGCATACGCCAGCATGGACACGGCGCGGCGGGCGCTCAAGGGCGGCGCCTACGACTACGTGGACAAGGAGGGCGAGTTCCGGGAGGAGCTGAAGAGCATCCTCGAGCGCGCAGCTCGCGAGCGTGAATTGAAGGCCGCGAACCAGCGGCTCGAGAGCACGGTGGACTCGCTCACCCGGGGTCTCGCCACGATCGTGGGCGAATCGCCCGCCACGCGCCGCGCGGTCGAGCTGGCGCGCAAGGTCGCGGCCACCGACGCGACCGTGCTGCTTCTGGGCGAGAGCGGGAGCGGCAAGGACCTGTTCGCGCGCGCCATCCACTTCTCGAGCCGCCGCGCAGCCGGCCCGTGGGTCAAGGTGAACTGCGGGGCGCTCCCCGAGAGCCTGCTCGAATCCGAGCTGTTCGGCCACGAGAAGGGCGCATTCACGGGCGCGGTGCGCCAGAAGCCCGGCCGCTTCGAGGACGCACAGCGCGGGACCATCTTGCTCGACGAGATCGGCGAGCTTCCCACGAGCCTGCAGGTCAAGCTGCTGCAGGTGATCGAGGAGAAGACCTTCACGCGCGTGGGCGGCAACCAGCCGATCCAGGTGGACGTGCGCATCATCACAGCCACGAACCGCGACCTGACCGAGATGGTGCGCGCGCGGCAGTTCCGCGAGGACCTGTTCTTCCGCCTCAACGTGTTCCCGGTGCGGCTCCCGCCGCTGCGCGAGCGCCCGGGCGACGTCCCGGCGCTGGTCGAGTACTTCCTGCGGCGCCACGGCGCATCGCCCGAGCAGGTCACGCCCGCCGCGCGCCGCGCGCTCGAGCGCTACGCGTTCCCCGGCAACGTGCGCGAGCTGGAGCACACGCTGGAGCGCGCGATGATCCTGGCCGGGGCCGAGCCGATCGAGGTGGAGCACCTCACCTTCGCGCGCCCCGACCGCATGGGCGATCCGGGAGATGCGCCCGCCTGGGTGCCCGAGATCCCGGCCGATGGCCTCTCGCTCGAGGTGCTGGAGCGCGAGCTGATCCTGAAGGCGCTGGACATGGCACGCGGCAACAAGAGCCAGGCGGCGCGGCTCCTGGGGCTCACGCGCCGCACGCTCTACTCGCGCATGGAGCGCCACGGGCTGCGCAAGCCCGGCGAAGGGGAGGAGGAAGGCGAAGCGGACGAAGCTGCGCCCGAGCCCGGCGTCGGGGCGCAGTCCGGCGGCGCGGCACGGCCCGACGCGCGCGCCGCAGGCCGGGGCGCGCTCGGGAAGCGCGAGCCATGAGCCTCCTGCGCAGCCTCCTGCTCGAGAACCTGGGCCTGAAGCTCGTGGCGCTCCTGCTGGCCGCCCTGGTGTACTTCAACGCCCTCACCGATCGACCGGCGAAGGAGACGGTGAGCTTCCCCATCGTGCTTCAGGAGCTGCCGGACTCGCTCGCGATCGCGGGTCCCGTGCCGACGGCGGTGACAGCCGAGATCCACGGCCTCGGCAAGCCGGTCCTGCGGGTGAAGTACTTCCCGCCCTCGATCGGGATTTCGCTCGCGGGCGTGCGCGCGGGGCATTTCGAGCGGTCGCTCAACACAGCGGATCTGCCGCTGCCGCCTGGGCTCGAGGTCGAGCGCCTGGTGGGGCCGCGCATGGTGACGCTCGAGCTCGACCGTAGGATGCAGCGCCACCTGCCGGTCGCCGCGCGTCTCGAGTGGGCGCCGCCCTCCGCCGCCCGTCCGGTCGGGCAGATCGTGCTCGAGCCTGCGACCGTGACGGTGAGCGGGCCGGCCCGCGCCGTCGCGAAGCTCGACACGGTCGGCTTGGCGGCTGTGCGCGTGGACGGCAGACGTGACACCGTGCGGACGGAGGTCGGGACTCAAGGGCTCCCCGAGGGCTGCACGGTGGAGCCCTCGATGGTGCACGTCACGGTCGTGCTCGGGCATCCGTGATCTGCGGGGCCGCCGCGCGCCGCGCGGCGC
>VBOS01000480.1 GCA_005893185.1 Candidatus Eiseniibacteriota bacterium | reverse complement strand
TGATCGCTAATACAGTGCGCGCGTCCGGGGAGGAGGACGCGCCGGGCCGTGGGAGCCACGACCCGCGGCGACTCCCGGCGCGCGGAAGTCGTTCGCGTCATGCTGCTCCGCCTCCGCCGGACGGAACTGCCGTGCGCGGGACGAGCCGGGCTTGGCTTGCCCGGACGTCCCGCCGCGCAGGGCTGCGATCGGGATTCACATGACCGTCCGTCCACCCACGCTCTCGTAGCGGGACGCGGACCCTCGGCGACCTGGGACGCGCCGTGTCTCGCGGGCCCCCAGGGATTATCGGCAACGCGACCGGTCGGGGGCCCGCTCCGAAACGACAACCCGGGTCTTGCGTAACACACGATTCGGCTGCGGGATCCACATACGGATCACAAATGTTAACGCGATTGTTACACGGCGGGCGGCGGCCCGAAACCGGGCGCCGATAGACTCGCTGCGGTTGCATCAACATGGGGCGTCAGAAACAATCGGCGGCGCGCCGATAACGCCGGCGCCGCCGGCTCCGTGGACGTCGCGGCGTCCACGGGCAAGCCCCGTCCGGGACCGCAATGCGCCCGCACCGCGAACGAGGCGCGAACGAAAGGAAGTACATGTCACGAAGCCCGAGTTGGATCCTCCTCGCCTTGATCCTCGCCACGCCCTGCGCGGCGCAGACCTCGGCGCCCACCTCGACGCCGCCCGACTATCCCCGCGGGCGCATCAGCGGCTACATGTTCGGGGACTACTACTACAACCTCACCGGCAACCCGAACCACGTCTACGACCCGACCGGGGCCGACTTGGGCAAGGCCTACATCGACGCCGCCAACGTCCCCGTCACGCAGGACCTGAACGGCATCCAGCTTCGCCGCGTGTACTTCCAGCTCGACAACGACCTCTCCGTGAAGTACTCGACGCGCTTCCGGCTCGAGGCGGACAGCAAGTCGCTCACATCGGACGGCAAGCTCGGCGTGAACGTGAAGGCGGCGTACGTCCAGGGCAAGAGCATCGTGCCGCGGGGCGACGGGTTTTTCGGGGTGCTCACCACCCCGACGTGGGAAAATCCCGAGGAATTCTGGGGATATCGCTCGCTGGAGAAGACGATCGGGGACTTCCAGGGGATCGCTTCGTCGGCGGACCTGGGGCTCGAGATGAAGGGCTTCGCCGACGAAAAGCATCACATCGGCTACACCGCGATGATCGGGAACGGCGTCGGCCAGAAGCCCGAGACCAACCGCTACAAGCGGTTCTATCTGGCGCTGCCTTTGCGCTTCGGCGACCTGCGGGTCGAGCCATACACCGACTACGAGCCGGTGCACACGAACGCGGTGGGCAACTTCGACAAGACGACATGGAAGATCTTCGCCGGATACGAGTTCCGCAAGATGGCGGTCGGCATGGAAGCGCTGGATTACGTGAAGCGCCAGGGGGCCGCGAAGACCCAGGAGCCGGCCGGCTACTCGGTGTACGCGCGCGGAGCGATCACGCCGACCCTCTCGGGGGTCGCGCGGTACGATCGCTGGTACTCCGACCGCAACAACGGCAACCGGATCGACAACATACTCTACATCGCAGGCGTCGACTGGCAGCCGTTCAAGGACGTGCACGTGATGCCGAACGTCGAAGGCAAGCAGTACATCAGCCACGGAAACCCCGCGGGCTTCCCCTCCCACAACGAGCTTCAGGCCCGTCTCACGTTCTACTACAGGTTCAGCAGACCCCAGTCTTCCTAGTCCGGAAAGGAACCTCTCATGAATACTCGATTGATTCGGCGTATGATCGGCGCAGCCGCGCTGGTCGCGCTCGCTGCGGCTCCGGCCTCGGCGCAGAACCTCACGGGGGCCGGCGCCACCTTCCCCTACCCGCTCTACTCGAAGTGGTTCGACGTCTACCACGAGAAGACCGGCATCCAGATCAACTACCAATCGATCGGGAGCGGCGGCGGGATCCAGCAGGTCAAGGCCGGCACGGTGGACTTCGGCGCGAGCGACGCCGCGCTCTCGAATGACCGCTTGAAGGAGATGCCGCGCCGAGTGCTCCACTTCCCCACCGTGGCCGGAGCGGTGGCGATGGCCTACAACCTGCAAGGGTTCACCGGAACCCTGAAGCTGACGCCGGACCTCATCAGCGGGATCTACATGGGCACGATCACGGTGTGGAACGACCCGAAGATCGCGGCCGCGAACCCCGGCGTGACGATGCCCCCGGCGCCGATCCTGCCGATCCACCGCTCGGACGGCAGCGGCACGACCAACATCTTCACCACCTACCTCTCGCTGGTGAGCAGCAAGTGGAAGGAGCTGGTCGGGGCCAACACGGCTGTGAGCTGGCCGGCGGGCATCGGCGGCAAGGGCAACGAGGGCGTGGCGGGCCTGGTGCGCCAGTCGCCGGGCGCGATCGGCTACGTCGAGCTGGCCTACGCCAAGCAGAACCAGCTCCCGGTTGCTCTGGTGCAGAACAAGGCCGGCAAGTTCGTGGAGCCCTCGCTCGCATCGACCACGGCGGCGGTGGCGGCGGCCGCAGATGCGCTCACCAAGGACGTGCGTGCGCCGATCGCGAATGCGGCAGCACCCGAGGCCTACCCCATCTGCGGGCTCACCTACCTGCTGGTGTACCAGGACCAGAAGGATCCGGCCCGCGCGCGGGCGCTCGCGAACTTCATCGACTGGGCGATCCACGACGGCCAGGCGCTGGCGGAGAGCCTGGACTACGCGCGGCTGCCCGAGTCGGTGGTCAAGGTGAACGAGGCCAGCCTGAAGAAGCTCACCGCCGGCGGGAAGCCGCTCATGGCGGCGAAGTGACAGCCATCCGGGACCGGTCGTGAGCGGATCCATCACCGTCGCCGCCTCCTCCCCGGAGGCGGCGCGGTCGCTGGGCCGGCCCCGTCCCCGGAGCGCGCCGTGGGCGGACCTTGCATGCCACGGGCTGCTCGCCTCGCTCGCCGCGCTGGTGCTCGCGGTCGCGATCCTCATCCTCTTCGAGACCGCGCGCGGGGCCGCGCCCTCGATCTCGGCGTTCGGTTTCCACTTTCTCGGCTCCACCGAATGGGACCCGGTGGCCGATCGCTACGGGGCGCTGCCGTACCTCTACGGCACGATCGTCTCCTCGGCCCTGGCGCTGACGCTCGCCCTGCCGCTCGGCATCGGCACAGCCGTCTTCCTCGCGGAGCTGGCGCCGCCGCGCCTCGGCGAGGCGGTCGCGTTCCTGGTCGAGCTGCTGGCGGCAATCCCAAGCATCGTGTACGGGATCTGGGGCGTGTTCGTGCTGGCGCCGTGGCTGCGGAGCGCGCTCGAGCCCTGGCTCGTCGCCCATCTCGGGTTCCTGCCGCTCTTCCGGGGCTTCCCGTTCGGGATCGGGATGCTGAACGCCGGGATCGTGCTCGCGGTCATGGTGTCGCCGACCATCATCTCGCTGTCGCGCCAGATCCTGCTCGCGCTGCCCGGCAGCCTGCGCGAGGCGGCGCTCGCGATGGGTGCGACCCGCGCCGAGGCGATCGGTGTGATGCTCGACGCAGCTCGCCCCGGGCTGCTGGGCGCCTCGATCCTGGGCTTGGGGCGCGCGCTGGGCGAGACCATGGCGGTGACCTTGGTGATCGGGAACACGAATCGCATCTCGGCCTCGCTGCTCGCTCCCGGCGCCACCATGGCGAGCGTGATCGCGAACGAGTTCACCGAGGCGACCGGGAAGCTCTATCTCTCGGCGCTCACCGAGATCGCGCTGGTGCTGTTCGCGCTCACCGTGATCGTGAACGCGCTCGCGCGCCTGCTCGTGCGCGGGGCCACGGGCGCCCGGAGGGACATCGCAGGTGCCGCTTGAGGCCTTCGGTCCGCTCTCCGCGCGCGGTGGCGGCCTGCGCCGCCGGGCCGTGAACGTGCTCGCGATCGGCGCCTGCGTGCTCGCGGCGGCGGTCATCCTGCTGCCGCTCGCCCTCATCGTTTGGCATCTGGCGGCGAAAGGGCTCCCGGCCTTCCGCCCGTCGTTCTTCCTTCACATGCCCAAGCCCGTGGGCGAGGCCGGAGGCGGCATGGCGAATGCGATCGTCGGCACGCTGATCCTGGTGGGACTCGGCGCGCTG
>VBOS01000080.1:6771-7706 GCA_005893185.1 Candidatus Eiseniibacteriota bacterium | reverse complement strand
GCTCCGGCATCGCATCCTCCTGACCTACGAGGCGGAGGCCGAGAACGTCACCACCGACACGGTGGTGGATCAGATCCTGGAGCACGTCGAGGTGCCCTGAGGAGCCCGGAGCACAGAGAGGGGCACACATGATCGCTTCCCAGCGCACGGGTTCCGCGGCAGGCGCGGACGGAGCGGGGCCTAAGAACGGCCGGCAGCGGCTGGACCGCGAGACCTTCGCCAAGATCCGGCGCATCCAGATCCGCACGCGCGTGATCCTGGAGTCGGGGATCGGCGGCGCCTACCACGCGGTCTTCAAGGGCCGCGGCATGGAGTTCGCCGAGGTGCGCGAGTACCAGCCGGGCGACGACGCGCGCACGATCGACTGGAACGTCACGGCGCGCATGGGCGCTCCCTACGTCAAGAAGTTCGTCGAGGAGCGGGACCTGACGTTGCTGCTGGCAGTTGACGTCTCGGGCTCGCAGTCCTTCGGCTCGCAGTTCCTGCTGAAGCGCGACTACGCCGCCGAGCTGTGCGCGGTGCTCGCGTTTTCCGCGGTCTTCAACCACGACCGCGTGGGCGCCGTGCTGTTCTCCGACCGCATCGAGGGCTACGTGCCGCCGGGCCGCGGGCGCGACCACGCGCTCCGCATCGTGCGCGATCTGCTCTCGATCCAGCCGCGCGGCCGCGGCACCGACATCGCGGGCGCCCTGCGCTTCGCCCAGCGCGTGATGAAGCGTCGCGGCATCGTGGCGGCGATCTCCGACTTCCAGGGCGAAGGCTACGAGAAGGGGCTCGGCATCCTGAGACGCCGTCACGACGTGATCGCGCTCCATCTCCTGGACCCGCGCGAGCGCGAGTTCCCGGACGCCGGGCTGGTCGCGCTGCTCGATCCCGAGACCGGCGAGCGAATCGTCGTGGACGCCTCGCGCCCCGATGTGCGGCCGCGGCTCGTG
>VBOS01000080.1:0-6622 GCA_005893185.1 Candidatus Eiseniibacteriota bacterium | reverse complement strand
GCCGACGGCGGTGGCTCGGGCTTCCAAGACCGAGGTCACAGTCGGGGAGACGTTCACGGTCGATGTGCGCGCGAGCGGGCCCGCTGGGATCACGTTCGAATTCCCGCCCGATGCTGCGCAGGAGACGTTCGAGCTGCGCACGGCTCCGGCTCCCGCGAATCCGAAGGGCCCGCCCAGCCCGCCGCCTCCCGGCACGCACGTCTACGAGGCCGCCGTGTTCAACGTGGGCGATGCGCATGTGCCCGCGATCCCGGTTCGCTTTAGGCTCGCGGACGGAACAACGGGTCAGGTCGAGACCGCGCCCATTCCGCTGCACGTGGTGTCGCTCCTGCCCAAGGAGAAGGCCGAGCAGAAGCTCGCCGACGTGCGCGCGCCGGTCGGCGTTCCGTTCGGCCGCGCGTTCTGGATCGGCGTCGTCGTTCTCGCGCTCGTGCTCGCAGCGATCGCCTGGTGGATCGTGGCGCGGCGCAGGCGGCGGGAGGCGCCCGCGCTCGTGCCAGCCGCGCCGCCGCTCGGTCCAGCTGAGGAGGCGCGGCGCGCGCTCGAGGCGCTCGTGGCGTCAGGCCGACTAGCGCGCGCGGAGCACAGGCTCTTCTACATCGACCTCACAGCCATCGCCAAGCGCTACCTCGAGCGCAGGCTCGGCGAGCCGATCGTCGAGATGACGACCGCGGAGATGCTGGCCTGCCTCAAGGCCGATCGCTTCGGCGTCGACCTGGCGCCGACGATGCGCGACCTGAGCGGCGCAGCCGACCAGATCAAGTTCGCGCGCGGGAGCGGCCTGCTCGATGAGGCCGAGCGTCACATCGCAGCCACCCGCGCCCTCGTCGACGCGCTCGAGACGCGCCTCCGGCCGCCGGCGCCAGAGGGCGGCCAGGCGGCGCCTCCCTCTGGCGGGAAGGCGGCATGATGGACTGGGCGGGCTTCCGGTTTCAGGATCCGGTGTGGCTGTGGGCCGCGCTGCTGGCGCCGCTCGTCCTCGCCGCGACCTGGCTGCGCGAGCGTCACGGCCGCGCGATCGTCTTCCCGGGAGCCACCCGCCTCCGCGGCGCGCCCAAGGGCTGGCGGGTGCGGCTGCGGCACGCGCCGGTGGTGACGGCTGCGCTCGGCCTGGTCGCGGCTTCGGTGGCACTCGCGCGCCCGCAGCAGGGCTCGCTCAAGGAGCAGGTGACGACTCGCGGCGTGGACATCGTGGTCGCGCTCGACGTGTCGGGCTCGATGGCGGCAGAGGACTTCCAGCCCCTCAATCGCATCTCCGTCGCCAAGGAGGTGGTCGCCGAGTTCGTGAAGCACCGGCCCGACGACCGCATCGGCCTCGTGGTGTTCGCGGCGAAGAGCCTCACCAAGTCGCCCCCCACGACCGACGCGGCGGTGCTGCTGCGCCAGCTCGACGACGTGCACCTCGACATGCTCCCGGACGGCACAGCCATCGGCTCGGGCCTCGCGACCGCGCTCACGCGGCTGCGCCACTCCAAGGCGCGGAGCAGGGTCATCGTGCTCGTCACCGACGGCGCCAACAATTCAGGCGAGATCGACCCCGTCACCGCCACCGATCTCGCGAAGGCCATGGAGGTGCGGGTCTACACGATCGGGGTGGGTCGCGGCGGTCAGGTTCCGATGCCGATGCGGGTCCAGGACCCGTTCACGGGGCAGGTCACGCGTCGCACGGTGATGACCGAGGTCGAGATCGACGAGGACCTGCTCAAGAAGATCGCGGACCGGACCGGCGGCGAATTCTTCCGCGCCACCGATTCTGCTTCGCTGCGCAACATCTTCGATCGCATCGATCACCTCGAGAAGTCCGAGATCAAGCTCGCGGCCTTTCGCCGCTACCGCGAGCTGTACTTCCCGGTGCTCCTGACATCGGCCGCGATCTTCTCGCTGTCGGGTGCGCTGTGGGTGGTGGGCCTGCGCGTGGCTCCAGCGTGAGGCGGGCATGATCTTCGAGACCCCGCTCTGGTTCCTCGGCCTGCTCGCGCTGCCGCTCGTCGCGTGGCTCGAGGCGTGGCTCACGCGGCGCGACCGTGACCGCTTGGCAAGGCTCGTGGCGCGGCCGCTGTGGGGGCGCGTGCTGCAGCGGCCGGCCGAGCCGTGGCGCTTCGTCCGCCTCGCGCTCGTCGAGCTGGGCGTTCTGGGGCTGGTCCTGGCGCTCGCGCGGCCGCAGTGGGGAATCGTGCGGGAGAAGGTCGAGCGCGAGGGCGTGGACGTGGTCCTCGTGCTCGATACGTCGGGCTCGATGGCCACAGAGGACGTGCCGCCCAACCGGTTCTTCCTCGCGCGCCAGGCGTTGTCCGCGCTCATCAGTCGTCTCGAAGGCGACCGCTTCGGCCTCGTGGCGTTCGAGGGCGAGGCGTATCCGCTGGTTCCGCTCACGCTCGATGCCGACGCCATCGGACTGTTCCTCGAGACCATGGAGCCGGGCATCGTGCCGGCCCCCGGGACGTCGCTGGGCTCGGGGCTCGCGAAGGGGCTCGACCTGTTCGTGAACAAGGACCGGAACAACAAGGTGATGGTGCTCGTCTCCGACGGGGAGGATCTGGAGGGCGACGTCGAATCGGCTGTGCGCCTGGCGAAGAGCGCAGGGGTCGTCGTGCACACCGTGGGAGTGGGGACCGAGGCCGGGCAGCCGGTGCCCGACTTCGACCGCGACGGCAAACGCATCGGCTTCAAGCACGATCCGTCGGGAGAGGTGGTGGTGTCGCGGCTCAACATGACGACGCTCGAAGCGATCGCGCGCGGCACAGGTGGCCGCGCCTTCCGCGTCACGCCCACCGATCCCACGCTATCGGGTCTCGCGCTCGCGATCGAGGGGATGGAGCAGAAGACCCTGGCCCGCGAGTTCTCCTATCGGCGCAAGGAGCGCTTCCAGATCCCGCTCGGCGCCGGGCTCATCGCGCTCGCCCTCGCGCTCCTGCTCCCGCCGCCGCCGCTAAGGCGGAGTGCCAGGGCCGCCGCCAGCGCGGCCGCAGCGACTGTGCTCGCGCTGCTGCTGGCGCCGGGCGTCATCGGCTCGGCGCGCGCGCAGGCGCAGTCGCAGCCGCCCGTCGCACGCGGGGCGCCGCCGGGCGTCGTGGATCTCGGGACGCAGTCCGGCCCGCCGCCGGCAGGCGAGCACGCCTCCAAGCCCGGCGTGATGGACGAGCTTCTGCTCAGGCCCTCGCGCCTCACGGCCGAAGGCCGCAAGCAGTATGCGGGTGGCAATCATCCGCAGGCGCTTTCCGCCTTCGAGCGCGCTGCGCGCGCGCGCCCCCGCGACCCGCGCGCCCGCTTCAACCTCGGCGACGGGCTCTACAAGAACGGGAAGTACGACGAGGCCGCGACGTTGTTCCGCGCGCTCGGCGAGAACCCGGGAGCGCCCCTGGCGGCGCCTTCGCGCTTCAATCTCGGCAACGCGCTCTATCAGAAGAAGGACGCGCCGCAATCTCGAGCTGGCCCTGCGCGCCCTGAAAGAGCAGGAGGAGCAGCAGAAGCAACAGCAGCAGAATCAGAAGGATCAGAAGGATCAGAAAAAGCAGGACCAACAGCAACAGCAACCGAAGCAGGGCGAGCAGAAGCAGAACCAGAGCCAGGCGGAGCAGCAGAAGACCGCCGAGCAGCGCGAGGCCGAGCGCTTCCAGAACGACGCCGGCATGCCCAAGGAGCGGGCCATGCAGCTCCTCGATGCGCTCGAGCAGAACGAGAAGGCCGAGCAGAAGAAGCTGCTGCTTGCGCGGCGCGCGCAGAAGAAAGGCGGGAAGGACTGGTGAGGATGCGCCCGAGTCGCATGCTCCTCCGGGCCCTGCCCGCACTGATCGCGCTCGCCGGCCTCGCGGGCGGAGCCGCCGCCCAAAGCGTGCGCTCCGAGGTGGACGCCCGCAAGGTCGGGCTCCAGGACCAGCTCCAGCTCACGATCACGGCGGAGGGCTCTTCGCTTCCGGATCAGATCGCGCTGCCGGCGTTCACCAACCTCCGCGTCGTGGGCGGGCCCAGCGTCTCGACCCAGGTCTCGATCATGAACGGCCGCATGTCGCAGTCGAAGAGCTGGACCTACGCGCTCCAGCCGCTGGCGGTCGGGCCCGCCGAGGTCGGCGCCGTGAGGGTGAAGCTGGGATCGAGCGAGGCCGTCGCCCCTGCGATCCCGATCGACGTCGTGGCGGGCGGCGTCAAGCCGCCGCCGCAGCAGCGGCGCTCGAACGATCCCTTCGGCGACGATCCCTTTCGCGATTTCATCGACCGCGGCCGGCCCGCCCAGGCTCGTCTGTTCGTCGAGGCCAAGCCGAGCCGATCCGACCTCTACGTCGGCGAGCCGCTGCTCCTCACCTACTATCTCTACACGCAGACCTCGGTGAGCGGGCTCCAGTTCGCCGGGGCGCCGGAGTTCACCGGCTTCTGGGCGGAGGATCTGACCCAGCAGGGCCACCCCGCCGACGAGCCGACCACGGTCGAGGGCGTCCCGTACCACCGCTTCGCGGTGATGAAGAAGCTGCTGTTCCCGACCAAAGCGGGGCGCCTCACGATTCCCGCGGCCACGCTCAACATCGGGATCGCGCCGCAGGGGTTCTTCGACAACGGGGGAACCGTGCAGCGCGCCACCAAGACCGTCACGATCGAGGTGAAGCCGATCCCGGAGGAGCCGGGGTTCAGCGGCGCGGTCGGTCGCTTCCAGGCCAGCGCGTCCGTCGACCGGCCGAGCCTGGCGTTCGGGGAAGCCGCGACGTTGCGGTTCAAGGTGGAAGGCACGGGCAACCTCAAGTGGATCGATCGCGGCCCGCTGCTCACAGTGCCCGGCGCGAAGGTCTATCCGCCGCAGGTGAAGAGCAACCTCGAGGTCAAGCCCGAGGGCATCGTGGGCTCACGCACGTGGGAATTCGTCGTGGTCCCACAGACCTCGGGGACGCTCGAGATCCCATCGCTCGCGTTCTCGTACTTCGACCCGGCTCGGCGCACCGTCGTGCGCAGCGCGACCACCCCGCTGCCGCTCCAAGTCGAGGGCGGGGCACCCGGCGCCGCCGCGCCGATCCCGATGAGCGTGCCGGGCGTCGCCGCCGGCGGACGCCCCTTGCCGCTGCGCACCGAGATCGAGCTGCCGTCGCCGTGGGCCGCCGCGATCCCCGGCACGTGGGTTGGGTTGATCGCGATCGCCACGCTGCTGCTCCACGGGCTGCTCTGGGGAGGAGATGCGCTCGGGCGCATCGCGCGCCGTGGCCCGGTCGGCGTCGCCCGGCCCGCCGGCGTGCGGGTGGCGCTCGGCGAGCTCAAGCGCGTCGGCCAGGGCGGCATGAGCAAGGAAGCGGCGGCCGGCCTGATCGAGAAGTCCGTCCACCGGGTGTTCGGCTCGATGGATGGCGACGAGAGCGATCGCGGGCGCGCTGTGCGCGCGCTACTCGAGGAGGTCCACGCCGTGCGTTACGCTCCGCAGCTCGGCGACTACTCGGAGCGGCTGCGCGAGCTGGCCTCGCGCGCGCCGGTTGGGTGCTGGCGATTGCCGCTGCGAGCCTCGCAACCTCACGGGCCCGGGCTGCGCAGGCGCCCGCAGGGATGCAGGCGTCGCAGTCGGCGCGCGCACCCGCGCCCGAGCCGGCGTTTCCTGGCGCGCAAGCTTCGCCGCCCGCTCCGCCTACCGCCGCAGCGCCGGAAGGGACGCCGCAGCAGCGGTTCCGCAGGGCGGGAGAGCTGGCGCGCGGGGGCGACGATCCGGGAGCCATCGCCATCTACCAGGATCTCGCAGCATCGGGCAACGAGAGCGCAACGCTCTACTGGAACTGGGCGCAGGCCGCCTCCGCGCGCGGCGGCGTGGGGGAGGCGCTATGGGCGCTGCTGCGCGCACGCGAGCTGGATCCCGCGGACCGCGCGGTGGCGCGCGAAATCGAGCGGCTCCGCGAGAGCGCCAATCTCGATCGCGCCGAGCTGGCCCCCGATCCGCTGGCGTCGCTGGCCCGCGCGTCGCGGCGTTTCCGGCTGGATCGGGTCGCCGTGCTGCTGCTCGCGATGTCGCTCGCCGCGCACGTCGGCATAAAGCTGCGCTCGGCACGGCTTGCGCCGCTCGCGTGGACGACGCTCGCGCTCGGTCTGGCGTTTGCAGCTGTGCCGGCAGCTGGGGCCCTCGCGCGGCCCACGGGCGCGGTGGTGCGCCGCGGGGCGCCGCTCTTCGACGCCGCCTCGCCGACCGCTGAGACGGTGGGCGCCCTGCGCGAGGGGGAGGTGCTCCCGATCCTCGAGACCAGCGGGGGATACGTGAGGGTCGAGGACTCATCGGGAGCGCGTGGCTGGGCGCTCGCCACCGATGTCCGCCCGCTCACCCAAGCGCCGCGGCCGCGATCCTGAGGAGTCGGATCGCGGCCGCTGTCGTTGGAGGGCGGGCGTTGCCGCCCGGGATGGCGTCTTCGCTACTTCCCGGTGGTCCCCACTGCACCCGAGGCCGGAGGCTTGGGCACGGTCTTCCATTCCGGCTTCTCCGTGACCTTGCCGGTCGGCGTCACGAACACCTCACCCATCTTCTCGCCGCGCCACATCTCCGTCGCGTAGTGGATCTCCGACTTGGAGAGCTTGACGAGCTTGCCTTCCTTGGTCTTGTAGAAGGTCTCGAGCCACTCCATGCGGCCGAGCTTGGCGCCGTTCGCCACCTTCTGGATCGACTTCATGG
>VBOS01000079.1:519-10875 GCA_005893185.1 Candidatus Eiseniibacteriota bacterium | reverse complement strand
GACGATCGCCTTCATGAGGCGAGAATCTACCGCATGGGCCAGCCCGCTCGTAGCGACCAAGCGCTCGCGTCGCGACGCTAATGAGGACGTGCTCGAGCCTTGCCGGCCGGAGTGGGAGTGCTTTCGGTTGCTCGGTTCAAGTCGAAGCGTGCGCGGAGCTGCTTCCCCTCAGGCAATTGGAACGTCCAGTCTTCGGTGTGATGATCCGCGCCGACGATCGTAAACACGAAATGCTGCAGCAGCCCGACACAAAGCGCCACTGCCCGCAATCTCACGCGACACCTCCTTGGGAAGCCAGCCACTCCATCCGGGGCCCCGCTACTCCCAGCGAAAGACGCGTGTCGTGAGCGCGAGGCAGATCACGATCGTCAGCACGAGCGCCCCCAGGTCGGGCAGCAGCACGGGCCAGCCCGCTCCGACCCACGCGCCGCGAAGGAGCGCGACCGCGTGCGACATGGGTAGCGCCCTGCCGAGCAGCGCCATCGGCTGAGGCAGCGACGAAAGCGGCACGAACATGCCCGAGACCACGAGCATCGGGTAGAAGACCACGCCGCCGATCAGCTGGGCGAACCTCGCGGCGCCCACCATGCTGGCGATGACGAAGCCCATGCAGAGGATCGCCACGGTCGACACGACGACCGCGAGCGCGAAGCCCGGGGCGTGCGCGTGAAGCGCCACCGGGTAGAAGCGCCGCCCCGCGAGGACCATGACCAGGAGCGCGATCCCCGTGAAGACCAGCTTGGCCAGTACGTGCGCCCCGAGGATGACCGCCGGCCGCAGCGGCGTGGCTCGCAGGCGCTTGAGAATGCCACCCTCGCGGTAGATCGAGATGACCGCGATGAGCGAAATCGCGGCGTTGATCGAGATGAAGATGGAGACGAAGAGAGGCAGGTCTTGTGCCAGGAACTGCGTCGTCCGTGCCGAGTGATCGGTGCCCGGGCTCACGGAGCGGCCGAGCACGAGGAACATGGCGAGCGGAATCCCAACCGCCGAAACGAACCCGAGCGGTTCCCGCACGAAGATCCGGATCTCGAGCCAAGTGAGCTTCAAGAGTCCCCGCATGGTGGCCGCCTAGTCCCGGATGTCGTGCCCGGTGAGCTTGAGGAACACGTCCTCGAGGGTCGGGAACACGGTGCGAAAGTCGTGAACGGTCAGAGCGTAGGCGGCGATGAAGCGAATGACGGCGGTGACGAAGTCGTCACCCCGCCCCTCTACCGTGTACGTGACGCCCTCGACGCGAACCGACCCGGCTCCCGCAATGCGCTCCAGTTCACGCGCGAGGCCCGTGCGATCGCAGGGGAACACCACGCCGCGCTCGGGGCAGTGCCGGCGGACGAGGTCGGCGGGTGCGCCCATCTCGATGAGACGCCCGCGCTCGATGATCGCCACGCGATCGCAGAGCCGCTCGGCTTCTTCCATCAAGTGCGTGGTGAGAAAGACCGTCTTGCCACGGCTGCGGATGCCGTTCACCAGATCCCAGATGGCGCGCCGGGCCTGCGGGTCGAGCCCCGTTGTGAGCTCGTCGAGGAACACCACCTCGGGGTCGTTGATGAGCGCCAAGGCGATGAAGAGCCGCTGCTTCTGCCCGCCCGAGAGACTCATGAAGGAGGCATTGCGTTTTTCGGTCAGCCCGAGCTGAGCGAGCAGCTCGCGACCGTCGACCGTGCGCGGGTAGAGCGACGCCCAGAGATCGACCGCTTCCCAGACGCGGATACGCTTCTGCAACTGCGCCTGCTGGAGCTGGACACCGATCCGCTTCTGCAGCGCGTTGGCGTCACGCGTGGGATCGAGGCCGAGCACCGTGGTGCGCCCCGTGTCGGCCTTGCGGACGCCTTCGACACATTCCATCGTCGTGGTCTTGCCGGCGCCGTTGGGCCCGATGAGCCCGAAGATCTCGCTCTCGAACACCTCGAAGGAGACGTCGTCGACCGCCACGGTGGAGCCGTACAGCTTGCGCAGATGGGCCACCTCGATGACACGCCTCCCTGCCGCGCGGGCGGAGGGCGGCGGTGGTGAGGTCTCGACGACGGGCGCCGGCGGATGCTCGAGCGGGGGCATGGCCGCGGACCATAGCCTCACTCCGCGGCGAGCCCAAACCGCGGACTGGGCATGATCTTCATCGGCGAGTACGCCGTCCTAGTCCACCGTCACGACGATGGCTCTACGAGCATGCCCTTCCGCCAGCCGGTCAGGATGCGACCCAGCCGGGGTCCAGCCCACGTGCCCGGGCTAGCGGCCGGTCCCCGATGCCGACTTCGCCAGCAACGGGGCCAGCTTCGAGGCCTCGCGATACTCGGCAGCCGCCCGCTCCTTCGAGCCGATCTTCTCGTAGGCGCTCGCCAGGGCCTCGTGTGCCCGGTACGAAGCCGGCGACCGCTCGACCTCCAGTTCGAGCACGGCCACCGCGACCGCGGACTTATCGGGCTGCTTCAGGAGCTCCTCCCCCACGGCGATCATTCCCGCTTCGTTGATGACGAATTCCGCGGGCCGCGCCTGGGCCCGCTCCATGAGCGCGTGATAGAGGCGGCGCACCGAGTCGGCGTCGGCGCCCCGGCGGGCCGCGCCCAGCAGCTGTCCGGCAATGCTCCGCGGGTAGCGGAAGGGCTCGCCCACGAGGTAGTGAACGATCTTCCGGAACGGGAACTCCTGCCGGCTGTCGTTGGCGAGCTGAACGATGACGATGTGGGACCCGGCATGAACGTAGATGCGTTGTCCCCGCGAGCCGTCCGCGAAGAAATCGTGCTCGGCCTCCCAGTTCTGCATGGGGATCCACCAGTAGTGCTGGTGCTGCATCTGCCACCAAGTCGCCACCTCGGGCTCGGTTCGGGACCGGTCCAGGGTTGTCGAGGCCTGGACCCAGTCGCGCGGCACGATGGTCTCACCCCGCCGGTTACCGCCCTGCAGGTAGAGAAGGCCGAAGCGGGCGAAGTCCCGCGCGGTCGCGTTCAGGCCCGAGGAGGTGTGCTCGTGGCCGTTGCGGCGGTCGAGGTCCCAGCTCGCGTCGAACTCCGCGCCCATCGGGCGCCAGATCTCCTCGAGCTGCCGCGCGACGGTGTGCCCGGTGGCGCGGGCCAGGACCCATCCCATCAGGTCGGCATCGCTGTCCTTGTAGGCCCAGCGCAGGCCCGGGGGATCCTCTCGATGCTGGCCGAGGAGTGAGCGCTCGAGGTTGCCGCTATAAAAGAAGCGCGCGTCGCTCGACCGCAGGTCGTGCCACATGTGCCCGTTGGTACGCGTGTAGGCGATGCCCGATTCCATCGCCAGCAGGTGGCGGAGGGTCACGCCGCGATAGGCGGGCTGCCGCAGCAGCTCCGGCACATACGCGGTGACGCTGTCGTCGAGGCTGCGGATCGCGCCGCTCTGGAGTGCGCGACCCAGGAGTGCCCGTAGCCCTCGAAGTAGCGCTCGTAGAGAATCGTGTCGTCTCGGGCGACGAGAAACGCGCGGACGTGACGTCGCCTCAGGTACTCGGCGAGCGGCCGCATCTCGAGATCGACGTCGCGCACGGTCAAGGTGTCCAGATCCGCACGCTGTGGAGCAGCCAGGGTGAACGGCGCCGGATCGTCGGAGCGATGGACGAGGGCTTGGTGGAAGATCGTGGGCGGCCGGTCCGCATCGGGATCGCGGTAGCGGATGGTGCGCAGGGCCGCGCATCCGTGGATCATGCTCGCCGCCATCACGGCGCCCACGATCACCGCGAGACGCCGAGCACCGATACGCATGGCACGGCGCCGGCTCGAGAGGACGCACCGGCTGCGCGTCGCGTACATCGCGGCTCCCACGACGACTAGGACTTCGCTTTCTTCGAAGGCTTCGACTTGCCGGAACCGTTGAGGGCGACCGCCTCGCGAACGAGCGCCTTGAAGGCGGACTCCTTAACGGTCTCTCCTTCGTGGATGTCGATCGCCCGACGAACGTTTCCGTCGAGACTCGAGTTGAAGAGACGGGCCGGATCCTTCAGAGACGCGCCCTTGGCGAAGGTCAGCTTCACGACGCTCCTATAGGATTCGCCAGTGCAGATGATGCCGTCGTGCGACCAAACCGGGGTGCCGGGTTTGGTTGGTTTGACCCACTTCCACTCCTCGACGACGTCCGGGTCTGCCTCCTTGATGAGCGAGCTTGCGCATTCTGCCGAGGGTTGCCCCGCGCCAGTCCCCGAGTTCGGCGATGCTTTTCGAGATGAGCTCCGATGCCGATTGTCTTTGGCTCGCGCCCGACGTTTTCATGTTCTCCTCCTAGAAGTTCGAGAAGAAAGCCCGCCGGATCAGTATAGCCGCCCGGCGCTCGCCGGCGTGAAGAGGGCCCCGATGCTGCAGCGCCGATTCCATGGGGTTCCTCCTCCTATATTCAACGCTTCGGGGCGTTGGGCTGCCAACCGGGGGTCTCAACGTTGAACTGCTTTGCGTACTCGGCGTTCAATCGCTGCCAGCCGCCGAACTGGATGGCATCGGCGCCGACGATGCGTCCCATCGGCTCACCCGCGAGGAGCCGCTCGAGGACGTCGAAGCAGATGTGCCAGCCCGCGGCGCCCCACGAGATGTAGCGGCGATCGATGTTGTGCCAAAGCGTGAGGCGGGTGCCGTCATCGAGGGGCTCCAGTTGCCAGCGGAGGTCGTTGCCTCCCCAGCTGTACTCGAGCAGCCTCGGAGCCTCGGCCCGCTTCACGGTGGACTCGGAGACCTGCGGCGTCGGCGCCCCGACCGTCGTGAGCTTCACCGGCCCGGCGGTCGCCAGATTCCTGTCGGCGTCGAACGGCGCCCATTCGGACAGGTGCGCCGGATCGGTCAGAGCCTGCCAGACCCTCGCCTGCGGGTGACGAAGCTTCCGGCGGACCTCCGCGCCTGCGGCGGAGCCCGGCATGTAGCTCTCGCGGTTGCTCATCGTTTCCTTCCTTTCGGGCTTGCTCGTCGATTCCTGCGTTTCGGCGCGGGCTGCCGTTCCATGCGATCCAGGTGGCGTTCGAGCGCATCGATGTGGGCCGACCAGAATCGTCTGAACGGGGCGAGCCAGGAATCCAGTTCCATGAATGGCTCGGGCCGGAGCCGGTAGACGCGGCGCTGCGCTTCGACCCGCGACTCCACGAAGCCTGCCTCCCGCAGCACCCGGAGGTGCTTCGACACGGAGGGCTGGGGCAGCCGGAGCCGGCGTTCGAGCTCCCCGACGGACCTCTCCGACGTGGCCAGAAGGTTCAACAGGGCGCGGCGGTTCGGCTCGGCGAGAATGGCGAAAGCAAATTCCATGGACGTATATTCCCACATCGGTATATGCCTGTCAAGGCACTCGTGTGGCGGCCTAGCGGCCCTGCGGATGCGCGCGAGGTGGTGCCAGCTGTGTCTGACCGCATGGTCCTCGATGACGAACTGCGCGGTGACCGGGGCACTGAAGCTGAGCGAGAACGGCGCCGCCTGATCCAGTTGCTCATCGGTGAACCCGCGCACTGCCTCCGCCGCCTCGCGACTGTTCTTGCGCAACAGATGGAGCGCATCGGCCTTCGTGACCTTGGCATGGTCGCGAGCGTGGCCGGCATTCAGATTGGCGACGACCTCCCACGTGACATCGGTCACCGCGTTCCCGCCTGCGACTGCGCGCGCCAGGTCGACCTCGATGGGGTAGACGAGGGCGACGTGGTTCACGATCTGGCCCACCGTCCGACGGTCGGTCGGCGACGTCGGGATTCCCCATTCCGCGTCCGACAGCCCCTCGACAAACGCGGCCAAGCCGGCGGAGCCTTCTTCGATGCGATTGGCAAGCAACTCAGAGCGATGGCTCATTCCATTCCTCCTTGGGGTGTGTGGTGAAGGTGTCGATGAGGTCTCTTCCCCACCGCGTCAGACGTTGTCGCCTTCGGTCGAGGTGCTGCCGCGCCCGGTGGCCCCACTCGGCCACCGCCAATTCACGATCCGTGGGTCGTCCTCGCCGTGCCTCGTGATGTACTGGCGGTGCTCGATCAGCGCGTCGCGGATCGCCTGCTTCGCGTACGCCGCGCGGGAGCCGACCGAGGGCACGCGATCGATCACGTCGCCGACCAGGTGGAAGCGATCGAGCTCGTTGAGCACGCACATGTCGAACGGCGTGGTGGTCGTGCCCTCCTCCTTGTAGCCTCGCACGTGGAGGTTGTGGTGATTCGTGCGCCGGTAGGTCAGACGGTGGATGAGCCACGGGTAGCCGTGGAACGCGAACACGATCGGGCGGTCGCGCGTGAACAGCGCGTCGAAGTCGGGATCGCCGAGCCCCGACGGATGCTCGCTCCGCGGTTGGAGCGTCATCAGGTCCACGACGTTGACCACGCGCACCTTGAGATCGGGCGCGTGCCGGCGCAGCAGATCCACCGCCGCCAGCGTCTCGAGGGTCGGCACGTCGCCGCAGCAGGCCATGACGACGTCCGGCTCGCCGCCGCGGTCGTTGCTCGCCCACTCCCAGATCCCGACGCCCGCGTCGCAGTGCTTGATCGCCTGCTCCATCGAGAGCCACTGCGGCGCCGGCTGCTTGCCCGCGACGATCACGTTCACGAGATTGCGGCTCCTGAGGCAGCGGTCGGTGACGTGCAGGAGGCAGTTCGCGTCGGGCGGCAGGTAGACGCGGATGATCTCCGCCTTCTTGTTGACGACATGATCGATGAAGCCCGGGTCCTGATGGCACCTTCAGCCACTTTGCGTGCTGGTTGAACATCGAGTCGACGATGTGGATGAACGCCTCGTAGCTGTTGAAGAAGCCGTGCCGTCCGGTGAGCAGGTAGCCCTCGAGCCATCCCTGGCACTGATGCTCCGAGAGCATCTCCATGACCCGGCCATCCGGCGCCACATGGTCGTCGGTCGCCAGGATCTCACCTGCGAAGCCGCGGTTCGTGACGGTGAAGATGTCGCCCCAGCGGTTCGACGCGTTCTCGTCGGGACTGAAGACGCGGAAATTCCTGGTCGCGAGATTCCGCTTCATGACCTCCGCGAGGTAGCGGCCCTGGACGCGCGTGGCCTCCCCCGTTGCGGCCCCGGCGGACGGCACATCGACCGCGAACTCCCGGAAATCCGGCAGCGCCAGATCCCGGAGCAGCAACCCGCCGTTCGCGTGCCGGTTGGCGCCCATGCGCCGCTCCCCCAGCGGCGCGAGCGCCGCGAGCTCGGGCCTGAGCCGCCCGGCATCGTCGAACAACTCTTCCGGGCGATAGCTCTTCATCCACTGCTCGAGGATCTTGACGTGCCCAGGCGCATCCATGTCCCCCATCGGGACCTGGTGGGAGCGCCAGTAGTCCTCGCACCGCTTGCCGTCGATCTCCTTGGGGCACGTCCAGCCCTTCGGCGAGCGCAGCACGATCATCGGCCAGGTCGGGCGCGCGCGGAATCCCCGGGTCCGCGCCTCGCGCTGGATCGCGCGGATCTCGGCGACCGCCCCATCGAGCACAGCTGCCATCTGCTGGTGCATGTCAGGTGGATCGCTGCCTTCGACGTAGCGCGGCGCGTAGCCGTAGCCGCGCAGCAGCTGGTCCAGCTCCTCGCGCGGGATCCGCGCGAGCACCGTGGGGTTGGCGATCTTGTAGCCGTTCAGGTGGAGGATCGGCAGCACGGCGCCGTCTGTGACCGGGTTCAAGAACTTGTTCGAGTGCCAGCTCGTCGCGAGCGGCCCGGTCTCCGCCTCGCCGTCGCCGATCACGCACGCCACGATCAAGTCCGGGTTGTCGAACGCGGCTCCAAAGGCGTGCGACAGCGCGTACCCGAGCTCGCCGCCCTCGTGGATCGAGCCCGGCGTCTCGGGCGCCACGTGGCTGGGAACGCCGCCGGGGAACGAGAACTGGATGAACAGCTTCTTCATTCCCTCCGCGTCCTGCGAGATGGCCGGGTACACCTCGGTGTACGTGCCCTCGAGGTACACGTTCGCGACCAGCGCCGGCCCGCCGTGGCCGGGGCCTGCCACGTACACGACGCTCAGGTCGTGGGTCTTGATGACGCGGTTGAGGTGGACGTAGATGAGGTTGAGGCCCGGCACCGTGCCCCAGTGGCCCAGCAGCCGGGGCTTCACGTGCCCGCGCTCGAGCGGTTTCTCGAGCAACGGGTTGTCGAGCAGGTAGATCTGGCCGACGGAAAGGTAGTTCGCGGCCCGCCAGTAGGCATCGAGCTTCTGCAGCTCGTCCTTGGCGAGCGGGGCGTGCGGGGTCTTCTCGCGTGCGGTGAGCGTCATTTCGTGCTCCTGTGCGCTGTGCCCGCGGGAGCGGCGGCGGAAATGCCAAGC
Source organism: Candidatus Eiseniibacteriota bacterium (assembly GCA_005893185.1). Lineage (GTDB taxonomy): Bacteria > Eisenbacteria > RBG-16-71-46 > RBG-16-71-46 > RBG-16-71-46 > WS-2. Next base: position 2,655 of record VBOS01000079.1, on the reverse strand, counting down.
AGCGCTCCCGCGTGCCGGGCGATCATCAGCTCTTCGTTGGTCGGGATCACCCACGCCGAGACGCGGCTGCCGGCCCGCGAGATCCGCTGTCCGTGCCTCTCGTTGGCGGCCTCGTCCAGCGTCAGCCCCAGCCAGGCGCAGGCCTCGCAGATCCGCCGTCGGATCACGGCCGAATGCTCGCCGATCCCGGCGGTGAAGACCAGCGCATCCACCCCGCCGAGGACGGCGGCGAGCGCGCCCACGTGCTTCGCCGCCTGGTACACGAAGTAGTCAACGGCCAGCCGGGCACGCGGGTCGGGGTTCTCCAGCAGCTCGCGCATGTCGTTGCTGATTCCCGAAATTCCCAGCAGGCCGGACTTCTCGTACAGGATCGTCTCCACCTCCGGGACGGAGAGGCCCAGGGCCTGCAAGAGATGGAGGATCACGCCGGGATCGACCGAGCCCGGCCGTGTGCCCATGCACAGTCCGTCGAGCGCGGTGAAGCCGAAGGAGCAGTCCACGCTCTTCCGCGCCCTCATCGCGCACAGGCTGGCCCCGCTCCCCAGGTGCGCCACGATCACCTTCTTGTCCGCGATCTCCGGCGCGACCAGGGGCAGGGCTGTGGCGATGTACTCGTACGAGAGTCCGTGGAAGCCGTAGCGCTGCACGCCGGCGTCGCGGATCTCGCTCGGCAAAGGAACCAGCTCTGCGACCTCGGGTTGGCCGCGGTGAAAGCCGGTGTCGAAGCACGCGACTTGCGGCACATCGGGCAGGCGCTCCGCGACGGCCTCGATCGCGCCGATGTTGTGGGGCTGGTGAAGCGGCGCGAGCGGGATCAGCGCGCGCAGATCCTCGATCACATTCGGCGTCACGATGCACGGCTTCGAATACCGGGCGCCGCCGTGGACCACCCGATGGCCGACGCCCAGCACAGGCGATCCACCGAGGCGTTCCTCCAGCCAGCCCGCGAGGACATGCAGAGCGGCCCGGCCGTCCTTCACACCCGCGCCCGGCGACCGGTCGGCGAGCGTCGCCCCGGCGTCGTCCCGGGCGGTGAGCCTGGGCGAGCTGCCGATGCCGTCGATCTGGCCGCGCGCGCCCAGCCGCCAGCCCTCGGCTTCGTGCCGCCGGTAGACGCAGAACTTGAGGCTCGAGGAGCCGGCGTTGAGCACGAGTCCGTAGGCGTCCATGGCTCGTCAGCTCGTGAGCGCCAGCGACTTCTCCCGGGCGTGGGCCGCGAGCACAGCGAAGGCGCGGCTCGCGATCTCGTAGGGTCCGAGGTGGGTGCCAGAGGCGAGTGGCATCGGGCAAATCTAACCCAGACCGCCCCAAGACCGGCCGGCGCCGCGCGAGAGCCGGCCAGCAAGTGTGCGCCCCGACCTTGGCGCCGGGCCTAAGTCGTTGCCACTGCGATGGCAGGGTGCTTGCTCGTCGTGAAATGGTTTAGGTCGGTGGCAGGCCGTCCGAACTCGGGGGGCCGTCTGGCTGAATCACCACGGACGAGGGATCGACATGAGTGGCGGGCACACGGCGAAGGCGAAGCGTCTCGCATCTTTCATCGAGAACCTCGCGGTCGCCCTTGCGCTCGCCGTCGCATGGGTCCGGCCCACGCCCGCCTCCGCCGCGAGCCTGTTCCTCCAGGTGATGACGCCCGCCGTCACACTGACGCCATCTGCGACCGACTATGTGAACGATTACGTCGAGGTCACGGGGGCATCGGGGATCGAGCTGCGCATCAAGACCAATGACCCTGTCGGCATGTCGATCCTGGTGCGGTGCTCGGATCCAGCGCCGCAGGTCGCGCTGAACGACTTCCTCGTGCGGACCACAACGCCTCCCGGCGCAGGCGGCAGCGCGCTCTCGAGCTACGCGCCGATCTCGGCGACGAACGTGTTCCTGTGGAGCACCGGCACCACGCTCGCGCCGTTCTTCAGCGTCTTCACCGACATCCGCATCCGGAACCTGATCCGCTATGACGACTCGCCAAGCGCGGGCACGGCCAACTACATGAACACGCTGGTGTTCACGGTGGTCTCTCCGTAGCGGCAGGCTCGAGCCCGCCGCCGCTTCGTGCTCCGATCACCGCGCCGGCCCCGACCTCCCGGCCGCGCCGCCGATCCCTTCAGGTGCATGATGCGCGCGCATCGGGCTTGATCG
>VBOS01000079.1:0-500 GCA_005893185.1 Candidatus Eiseniibacteriota bacterium | reverse complement strand
CACGAGCAGGTGATCGCGTTTCGCGACGGTCCCTCGAGGCTACGCGGCTTCCTCGCGATCCACAGCACCGCCCTCGGGCCGGCCTTCGGCGGCGTGCGCATCATGGCCTACCGGCGCGAGAAGGATGCGCTCGCCGACGCCCTGCGGCTGTCGCGCGGCATGACGTACAAGTGCGCGCTGGCGGAGCTGCCCGCGGGCGGCGGCAAGGCTGTGATCCTCGACCATGCACGGCTCGCGCGAAAGGAGGCGTTCGAGGCTTATGGCCGTCTGGTCGAGTCCCTGGGCGGACGCTTCTTCACGGGCGGGGACGTGGGCATCCGGCCCGCGGATCTCGCATGCGTGCGCCGCACGACTTCGTACGTGGCGTGCGAATCGTCGCATGCGCTCGGCGACATCAACCAGCACACCGCGCTGGGCGTGTGGCACGCGCTGCGCGGCTGCCTCGAGTTCATCGGGATGAAGCCAGCGGGCGCCCGGATCGCGATCCAGGGCGTCGGGAA
>VBOS01000479.1 GCA_005893185.1 Candidatus Eiseniibacteriota bacterium | reverse complement strand
CGAGGTGTGGCTGGCCGCCCCCGACCGGCGCGCGACAGCTGTCACCCTCGGCCCCTTCACGCTCAAGGACGGATGCGACAGCTCCCGCGCCTGGCGGACGGACCCCACGGGCCAGGTCATCGCCCTCGACGGGCACGACCTCGAGGAGGCGAAGGCCGACACCTGGTTCGAGAACGACCGCTGGCTCGCCCCCGATTTCGGCGGAGGCCGCGTGACGGTGGTGGGTCCGGAAGATGACGCGCGCGGCAAGTACTGGGTCCTCGAGGTCGCGCCGCCCGCCGGCCGTGCCCGGCGCATGTACCTCGATCGCAGCACGTGGCTCGTGGACCACTTCGTGTCGAAGCGCGACCAGGCCACGACGACCGTGAGGCTTTCCGACTATCGGATGGTGCAGGGTCGCAAGCTCGCCTTTCGCTCGGTCCAGCAGATCGAGGGGATGCCGGCCAACGACGCCACGGTCTACGTGGACTCGCTCAGCGTCAACGAGCCGATGCCGCCCGAGCGCTTCGCGCCACCGCCGGAGAAGGCCAGCGCCCTGCGTTACCTCAAGAGCCCCGGCGTGGCGCGGCTCCCGTTCGACTACAGCGTGCGGCACGTGTGGCTCAAGGCCGCTGTGAACGGCGGGCCCGCCGCCGACTTCCTCTACGACACAGGCGCCAGCCTCACGGTGATCGACAGCGCCTATGCCGCCACGATCGGGCTCAAGACCGAGGGGCGCCTGCAGGGGGAGGGCGCGGGCGCGAGCGGCACCGGGACGTTCGCGCGCATCGGAACGCTGCGCGTCGCTGCGCCCGACAGCGACGGGGTGGAGATCGAGAACCTGAAGGTGGCGGTGCTGGATTTGAACCGGATCCTCGCGCCCTACTTCTGGCGCCCGGTCGCGGGCGTCATCGGGTTCGATTTCATCGTGCGCTTCGTGAACGAGATCGACTACGACGCTCGCGCGCTGGTGCTCCGCGATCCGGCCGGGTACGAGTACCACGGATCGGGCGCCGCGATCCCCATGACGCTGGCGGGCCACGCCCCGGTCGCGAAGCTCACGCTCGACGGGGAATTCGACGGCGACTTCCGCATCGACGTGGGCAGCGGCTCGACCGTGGATCTGCACGGCCCGTTCGTGCGCCGCAACGGGCTCGACCAGGCCCTGCCCGCGGGCGTGGAGGTGACGAGCGGCGGTTTCGGCGGCACGTTCGAGAGCCGGGTCACGCGCGCTCGCTCGCTGGCGATCGGCCCGTACTCGTGGGACAAGCCGCTGGTGTCGCTCTCCCAGGCCGCGACCGGAGCCTTCGCCAGCGAGGACTACGCCGGCAACGTCGGCAACCAGCTCCTCGAGCGCTTCAAGGTCACGCTCGACTACGAGCACCGCGCGCTTCATCTCGAGCCCGGTGCCCGGTTCAAGAAGCCGGACTCGTTCTCGCGCAGCGGCCTCCAGCTCGCGCGCGAGGGGAGCATGGTGCGGGCCGCGCAGGTCGTGGCCGGATCGCCCGCCGCCAAGGCCAAGATCCAGCCCGGCGACGAGGTGGTCGAGATCGCAGGCCGGCCGGCCGCCGACTACACCGCCGAGGGCGCGGCGGGGCTGCTCGATCACGGCAAGGCCGGCAGCAAGGTGAAGCTCGTGATCGCGCGCGACGGCAAGCGGAAGAAGGTGAAGCTCAAGCTCAGGGAGTTCGTCTAGATCCTCCCACCGCCGCCTCCCAGCCGGCGTAGAACACGTTGCCGTCGAGGCCCGGATTCTCCTCGGCGGTCCAGTTGTTCGAGACGTGATGAAACATGTAACCGAAACGCAGCCGCCGCTGGGCGCGGTACTCCCACAGCAGGCCGCCCCCGAACTCGATCGTGTAGTTGAAGGCGCGGGAGTTCGCGACCGGGACCTCGCGCGTGAACCACACCACGCCCACCGCGCTTGCGCCGAAGAGCTGGGTGCGCGGCCCGGTTCTCACCAGGGCCTCGAGGCCGAACGGCGAGAACCCGGCGCCGTAGACCGGGCCTGTGCCGTTCTCGACCTGCGTCAGACGCGTCACGCCACCCCGACTCACGATCGTGGTCTCGTAGGTGGGATTGTTCGTGACGATCAGAACGGGGACGACCTCGGACGCGTAGGCGAGCGACAAGGCGTTCCAGCGCAAGACCGGGGCGCTGCCTCGAACGCCGATGAACAGGTGGTCGCGATCGGGGGTCTCGCCCCACGGGCTGCCGCCCGGCGAGTTGAGCGCGACGCCGACGTATGGCCCCACGTGCCACACCGGAAGCGGCGATGCGTCTTCCGCGGCGTGCGACAGGGCGGGCGCGAGAACGCTGGCGGCGATTGCGAAATCCAATCCAGCCATTGCTTCTCGAGGGCTTCGGGCTTGGAGTGGATGTCCTGCGATGTGTTGAGGACCTCGCCCGCGGTCCGGCCCATGAGCACGCCTTCGACGATCTTGCCGAAGAAGCGCGGGTCCTCACGGTGGGTGATGAAGCAGGCGAGGGAGAAGGCCTCGGCGCAGAAGATCGCTTCCCGGTCCGCGCCGGCCGCATGAGAGCCTCCCGCGCTCTTCGCATCGCTCCCCTTCGCGGCGCCGCCCTTCGCCCCGCCCCCCGCCTTCCCGCTCTCTCCCGGATCCGGGCCGCCCGCGCCCGGCCGGCGCATCTCGAGGAACTCGGCGAACGGGATGCGCTGCTCGAGATGGCTGCGCATGAAATCCATCCGGATCCGCTGGAGCAATGGCCCCTCGCACAGGGTGGCCACGGCTTCATCGATCCAGTCCGGCACCGCCTGACATTCCGGGTGGCGCGGAACGGGGAGCTTGATGCCACTCGCTCCTGCATCGGCGTCTGTGCCGCCGGCGCCCGCCTTCCCGGCCTCGGCGAAGATCTGTTCGGCGTACCCGATGAGGAACTCGTGGCCCGCCAGGTGCCCGAGCGGGTACGTGCTGGCGCTCGGCGCGGGCGGGGGCTGGCCGGCAGCCGAGCCATGCCCCGGGCTTGCGGGGAGGAGCCAAGGCACGACCTGCATGTGGCGTCTCGAGAACGGCTTCAAATCGAAGCGTCCGGCGTCGGCTGCGCTGCGAAACAGCACGAAGGCCATGGGCTTCGGGCGCCGCCCGATGTGGTCCTGGAAATGCGCGATCGCCGTTCGAAGCTCGTTGCCGGCCGCGCGCAACTCCTCCGTCGTGGGCCCGTAGAGCTCGAATTCTCTCGACACCATCTTCTGCAGGGTGTCGCCCTTCACCGCGGATTCGGACTTCATCTCCTGCGCGGTCTGGGCGCCGGCGGCGTCCGCGAGCAGGAGCAGCGCGAGCAGGTTTGTCGTCACGCGGGGCAGCGCCGAGGCTGGAAGCATTCGCAACCATCTCACCACGCCCGCGCCCGGGCGGTCAACGCGCTTTCACGGCCCGTGCGAGGCTCCGTCCCTCGTAGCGCTCGAGCTTGGCGCGCAGTTCCGCGGGCATCGGCAGGGAGCGCTTGGCCGCGTAGTCGTAGCAGACCTGCCCGCTCCGCTTCTCGCGGATCTCGTAGCCGAAGGCGAACGACTTGTTGCCGATCCAGTCGCAGCGAATGCCGATGTGGAGCACTTCGCTCACCCGCGCCTCGGAGCGGAAGTCGATCTGCACGCCGGCTAGGATGAAGGGGACGCGGCTGTAGTCCTCGTCTTCCGAGAGGACGCGCCAGTACTCCTGGCGCGCGACCTCGAGATAGGTGATGTAGACCGCGTTGTTGATGTGACCCATCGCGTCGGTGTCGCGGAAGCGCGGCGCGAGCTCGTGCGCGAGCGTGAAGCCCGGGATCGCCATCAGAACACGTTCAACGAGTGCAGGAACGCCGGGCGCGCGCGGAACCATGGCTCGACGATCTCGGCGGCGCCCGATGTCGAATCGATGAGCCCGTGCGCGGCGGCGGAGACCGGCGAAAGCGTGCCCGCCAGGATCGGGCCGAGGGCGTCGGCGGAAACGGTGAGCCGGGGCAGGCGCGGGCGGCCCTTCGGCTCGAGACCGGGCTTCAGGCGCCCGTCGCGCGCGCCCACCCGGAGCGGCCGGGCGTTGGCGGGCAGCACCGCGTCGTTCACCTCGAGCACGATCTCGCCGCGCGCGCCGGGCGAGACGGGGAAGGCCTCGAGCGCGAGCCTCACGTCCGTCACCCGCAGCATCAGCCCGTTCGCCACGCCGCCGGTGTCGGCGAACAGCGAGATCTCGGCCGCGGGGTGAAGGTTCTGAGCGGTGCGGAGCTGCTCGAGCCATGCGCCGTCCGAAGGGGACGCGAACTGGATCTCCTGCACCTGATCCGCGAGCGACGCCAGGTGCCCGATCAGCGCTCGGTGCGCAACTGGCGTGGCGGCCACGAACTCGTCCAGCGCGATCGCGAGCTTGAAGGGTCCGTGCGTCGTGTCCACTTCGTAATGGAGGTAGCCTTCGATCTGCCCGCGGCGCTTGCCCTCGTACACCACCCAGTCGCCGGGGTAGGTCCACAGGCGCTTCTCCCACCACGCGGGCGTGCGCGTGAGCGCGAAGTGGCCTTGCGCAGCGACGCGGTCGTAGAGGGATTCCACCGCCGGGCGGTCGGGCAGCATCAGCCGGCGGACCTGCCGCGCATCTTCGCCGTGCGGCATGTTGCCGGGCGCGACCGCGAGCGCGTACACGCGCTCGATCACGCCGTAGCCGAGCTTGCGATAGTACGAGCCGCGGAACGCGTAGAGCGCCGAGAGCGCGCGCCCTTCCTGGCGCAGCTCGCGCAGCGTCGCGCGCATCAATGCCTCGCCCACGCCGCGGCGGCGATGCTCGGGCGAGACCGCGACCGAGCCGATCCCAGCGACCGGAAGCTTCTGCCCGCGCACCCAGGCCGTCAGCGGGTAGAGCACGAGCGATGCCACGATCTGCCCGTCCAGCTCGCCCACGCGCACGTCCTTCAAGCCGAAGCGCGGATGGTCGGTGTAGAACTCGCGCCGCTGCTCG
>VBOS01000477.1 GCA_005893185.1 Candidatus Eiseniibacteriota bacterium | reverse complement strand
TGCGCGCGCGAACTTGACGCGGTCCCAGAAGTGCATGAGCGACCCGATGCGCTGGAGGTCCTGGGCCTCGAGCCGCGCCGCTTCGAGGTGGCCCACGAACTCGGGGGTCGTGTCTCCCGGCAGCGGCGTGCCCGCCGCCTCCTCGAGGAAGCGCCGCACGATTCGTCCGAGCTGGAACGCATGCTCCGCGAAGCGCGCGCGCGCGGGCAGCCCCAGACGGCGCAGCGCTTCGAGCTCAGCCAGCGCTTGCGCCGCCGGGTCGCGCGCGGCCGCCTGTGCCGGCGCGATCGTCGCCGGGCGCCTGCGCCGCAGCGCCAGGGCGACGGCGACCGCGACCCCCGCCGCGACGAGCGCCACGAGCGTCCACGGAACCATCTCCCACCACGGAGCAGCCAGCGGCCCGCGCAGGCCGCGGAGCCGCGCAGATGTGTCGGCGGCTGTCAGCATGGGAACCACGACCAGCCGCGCCACGGGGAACCGCCCGCCGCGGGGCCCGCCGCCGTCGTCCAGCTCGAATGCGAGCCCGGGTACCACGAGATCCCCGGAGACGAACGCCTGGAGCGAAGTCGCGACGAACAGCGTGTCGAAGTCGGCGAAAGCCGCACCCGCGGGGTCGCGGCCGCTCGCCTTGCCGTGAGGGGCGAGCACGGTCGCGCGCAGCGGCCCCCAGGTGAAAGCCCCGCCCGAATCCGGCGCGAGAAAGCGCACGCGCGCCGGGTCCCCGCCCGTGATCCAGCCGCGGTAGATCGCCCGCTCTCCGAGCTTGACCACGGCGCGGCTCAACGTCACGCCGATCGAGTAGGGCGGCCGGCCGGGGCCGCGCGCGGACGATCCGCCGGTCGGCTGCGCCCGGCCGCCACGCGCGAGCGCCAGCAGCAGCAGGAGCGCCAAGGCCGCCGCCCGCGTCGAGCGGCCGCTCCGGCGGCTCATGCCTTGTGGCCGCGGTGCCGGCGACGCGAGAAGTAGCGCATCAGCACGGGCAGATAGGAGCGCTCGGTGCGCAGCTCCAGCCACGAGCAGCGCGCCCCGGAAAAGGATTGCTCGAGCGCGCGCCGCCGCTCCTTCGCCTCGCGCTGGTATTCCTGCCGCACCTTGGCGTTCGATGTGTCCACCAGGGTGCGGGTGCCGCGCTCCAGGTCCTCGAGCTCCACCCAGCCCACCGCCGGCAGGACTTCGTCGCGGGGATCGCGCAGCACCATGACGTTGAGATCGTGGCGCCGCCCCAGCACGCGCCAGTCCCGAGCGGCGGGCGGATCCTCGAAATCGGAGATCCAGAACAGCAGGCTTCGGCGGCGCGTTGTGCGCAGCACGAAGCGCACGGCCTCTGTGAGCCGCGTGCCGCCGCTCTGCGGGACGACGCCGAGCACGTCGCGCAGCAGGCGCAGGAGGTGCGTGCGCCCGCGCGACGGCGGGACGAAGTGCTCGACCCGGCCGCCGGCCAGCACCAGGCCCACGCGATCGTTGTTGCGGAGCGCCGCAAAGCCGAGCACAGCGCACAGCTCGGCCGCCAGCTCGCGCTTTTCCGCGCCCGCCGTGCCGAACCGCATCGAGCGCGAAACGTCCACCACCAGCATCACCGTGAGCTCGCGCTCCTCGACGAAGCGCTTGACATAGGGGGCCCCGAGGCGCGCCGTGACGTTCCAGTCGATGTCGCGGACCTCGTCGCCCGGGACGTAGGGGCGCACCTCCTCGAACTCGACGCCGCGACCCTTGAAAATGCTCTCGGTCTGCCCCGAGAAGAGGTCCTCGACGAGGTGGCGGCTCCGAATCTCGAGGCGGCGCACCTTGCGCAGCAGATCCGCGGTCTGCACGGGCTAAGGCCTAGGGCACGCGCACCTGCTCCAGGATGCGGCGCGCCACCTCCTCCCCGTCCACCCCCTCGGCCTCGGCCTCGTAGGTCACGTGGATGCGGTGGCGCAGCACGTCGGGAGCGATGCGCTTCACGTCCTCGGGCAGCACGTAGGGCCGGCCTTCGAGCAGCGCCAGTCCCTGGGCGCCGCGCACCAGGCAGAGGGTGGCGCGGGGCGATGCGCCGAATGCGATCAGGTTCTCGACCGCGAGCCCGAAATCGCGCGGACGGCGCGTCGCGGTCACGAGGTCGAGCACGTACTCCTGGATCTTGTCGTCCACGTAGACCGTGGCCAGCGCCTCGCGCAGCTCGAGCACCTCCTCGCGCCCCGCCTTGGGCGTGAGGGCGGGCAAGCTCGAGAGCCCCGCGCGCTTCAGGATCTCCCGCTCCTCGTTGCGCGTCGGATACCCGACCTTCACCTTGAGCATGAAGCGATCGCTCTGCGCCTCGGGCAGCGGGTAGGTGCCTTCCTGCTCGATCGGGTTCTGGGTCGCCATCACCAGGAACGGCTCCTCCAGGACATGGCTCTGGTCGCCGAGCGTGATCTGCCTCTCCTGCATGGCCTCGAGCAGCGCGGACTGCACCTTGGCCGGCGCGCGGTTGACCTCGTCGGCCAGCACCAGGTTCGCGAACAGGGGGCCGCGCTTGGCGGTGAATGTGCCGTCGCGCGGGCTGTAGATGAGCGTGCCTGTGAGGTCGGCGGGCAGGAGGTCGGGCGTGAACTGGATGCGGTGGAAGCTGAGCGAGAGCGAGTCGGACAGACTCTTCACCGCCAAGGTCTTGGCCAGCCCGGGGACGCCCTCGAGCAGGACGTGGCCGCCCGAGAGCAGGCCCACCAGCAGCCGGTCCACCATCATCTGCTGGCCCACGACCGCGCGCCCGACTTCCTTGCGTACCCCCTC
>VBOS01000083.1 GCA_005893185.1 Candidatus Eiseniibacteriota bacterium | reverse complement strand
CCGGCACGAGGGTGGTGGCGGTGGATCTGCCGACCGGCGTGCATCCCGACACAGGCGAGATCGCGCGCCGCGCAGTGCGCGCCGACCTCACCGTGACCTTCGGCCATCCCAAGCGCGGACAGTGGCTCTATCCCGGCCGGGCGTTCGTCGGCGCGCTCGAGGTGGTGGACATCGGCCTCATCCCGGCGCCGGACGCTGCGCGCTTCCCGGTCGAGCTCGCGACCGGGATCGACATCGCAAACCTGCTTCCCTTGCGCGATCCTCGCGCTCACAAGGGCGCTTCGGGCCGCGTGCTGATCGTGGGCGGAGCGCCCGGGCTGACCGGCGCCGTGACGCTCGCGGCCCGGGTCGCGTCGCGCGCGGGCGCCGGATACGTCCAGTGCGCCGTGCCCGAGGGCCTCTGCGACATCCTCGCGGTCAAGCTCACCACCGAGATGACGCTCGCAGCGCCCCAGACCGCAGGCCGCACGCTGGCGCGGGCTGCGCTCGAACGCATCCAGGCCTGGGCGGAGCGCGCCGACGCTGTGCTGATCGGCTCCGGCCTCTCGCGCGATCCCGAGAGCGCGGGGCTCGCGCGCGCGCTGGTCGCGGCCCGCGCGCTGCCGACGGTGCTCGATGCCGACGGACTGAATGCCTACGAAGGCACAGAAGGGTTCGACTCCCGTTCGGGGGCCCCGCTCGTCCTCACGCCGCACCTCGGCGAGATGGGGCGGCTCACCGGGGATACGCCCGCTTCGCTCGAGGCGCGGCGCATCGAAGCCGCCCGGGAGTGGGCGGCGCGCTGGAAGGCGGTGGTGGTGCTGAAGGGCGCCCCGACCGTGACAGCGGCCCCCGACGGACGGGCGACGGTGAACCCGACCGGGAATCCAGGCCTCGCCACAGCAGGGACCGGAGACGTGCTCGCCGGGATGATCGTGGCGCTGCTCGCGCAGCGGCTCGAGCCCTACGAAGCTGCGCGCGCAGCGGCCTACGTTCACGGCCTCGCGGGGGATCGCGTGGCGGGCGTCAAGGGGCCGCTCGGGCTCGATGCAGCGGACGTGGCGGAGGCGGTCCCGGCCGGGCTGCACGCCCTTACACGCGCGCGCGACGAAGCGCTGGAGAAGCGTCCAGGTGCCATGTGACGGCGCTCCGGTGCCGCGCGCGGCCCGGCTCAAGCTGGGGGCGGCGCCGCCCGAGCGGGGCGGCCCGAGCCTAGAGGTGCGGCTGGAGCCTGGAGAGCAGCATGGCCTTGGGCTGGGCGCCGATCCAGCGCTCGACGACCTTGCCGCCCTTGAACAGGAGCAGAGTCGGGATGTTCATCACCCCGTAGCGGACGGACGTCTCGCCGCTCTCGTCCACGTCGAGCTTCACGACCTTGAGACGCCCGGGGTTTTCGGCTGCGATCTGCTCTACGATGGGGGCGATCGCACGGCACGGGGCGCACCAGGTCGCCCAGAAGTCGACCAGCACCGGAATCGATGATTCCAGAACTTCCCGGGCGAACGATTCCTCGTTGACGGCGACGGCATTTACCATGGGAAAACCCCCATTCCTGACCGTTCTTGACGCGGCGATCCTTGCGATGCAGGGAGGGCAGGAAAGGATGCGGCGCGTTTCCTCGGACCGCAACATAGGCGGGTCAAAAGGCCCGGTCAACCCGTTGGGCCGCCCTGGACGCCGCCCCGCGCCGCCGGCGTACCCGGTGGTGAGTTCCGGCGCATGATTCCGCTTCGCGACCAGAACCCGTCCCGGTCCACGCCGGTCGTGACGCGCGGCCTGATCGTGCTCAACGTCGCGATGTTCATCTACGAGCTGTCGCTCGGCCCCGACCTGCGCGACTTCCTGTTCTCGTGGGGGCTGGTCCCGGCGCGGCTGCCTGCCGCCCTCGAGGTGGGCGGGGAGTCGCTGGGGTGGACCGGCCTCACGTTCGTCAGCTCCCTGTTCCTCCACGGGGGATGGGCGCACCTGATCGGGAACATGTGGTACCTGTGGATCTTCGGGGACAACGTCGAGGACCAGTTCGGAGCCCTGCCGTTCCTCCTCTTCTACGTGGCGGCCGGGGTGGCGGCGTCGGCCCTCCACGTGTTCTCGGATCTCGGTTCGCGCCTGCCCACGCTCGGCGCGAGCGGCGCGATCGCGGGGGTGCTCGGCGCCTACGCCGTGATGTTCCCGCGGGCGCGCGTGTACACGCTGGTGCCGCTCTTTCCGTTCTTCCAGATCATCCCGCTCCCGGCCTTCCTCATGCTCGGGGTGTGGTTCGTGTTCCAGTTCGTCGCCGGGGCGATCTCCGCCGGACAGGCCGGCGCGAGCGGCGGCGTCGCGTGGTGGGCCCATATCGGGGGATTCCTGTTCGGCGTGATCGTTGCCAAGGCGACGAGCCCCTTCCGCCACCGGCCGGAATCGTACGCCGAAGAGGTGAAATGAAGTTGCACCGCCACGAGGAGGACCCGTGCGACAGGACCTCGACCGTCTCATGCAGGAGCGCGGCCTCGCCGGCATGATCGTGCTCGCGCTCGACCGCTACAGCCCGGCGATGTACTACGTCGCAGGACAGCGCATTCACTACGGCGTCTACTTCCGCACGCCCGACGGGCGCGCCTACCTGGTGCACGACCCGATGGAGCGGGATCAGGCCGAGGCCGTGGGCTGCGACCACGCAGCATTCGAGCAGCACGGCATGTCGCGCATCCAGGACGAGGAGATCGCCCCGGCGCGCGTCTTAGGCCGGCTCATCGGAGAGGTCAGCGCGACCTTCGGCCTGCGCGGGCCGGTCGCGTGGTTCGGCGAGACGCCGATCGGCTTCGCGCACGCGCTGCTCAAGCGGGCGCGCGATGTGAACCCGGCGCTGCTTGTCGAAGACGGCCATCCCGACATCCTGGCGCTGGCGCGCATGACGAAGAGCGACGCCGAGGTCGAGGTCATCCGCCAAGCTGCGCGTGGGGCCGTGGCCGCGATCGAGCGGCTGCGCGGCTTCCTGGAGAACCTGCGCCGCGACGGCGACACGTTCCGCGCGAACGGCGGCGGCCCGGTGCGGATCGGCGACCTGCGCAGGCTCCTCAACAAGGTCTTCCTCGAGCACGGGCTCGAAGGCGGCGAGTCCATCGTCTCGCAGGGCCGCGACGCCGGCGTGCCGCACAACCGCGGCAACGACCTGGAACCCTTGCGCGCCGGGGCACCGCTGCTCGTTGACATCTTCCCGGGCGAGGCGGGCGGCGGCTACTACAGCGACCTCACCCGCACCTTCTGCCTGGGCCGCGCCCCCGAGCCGCTCAAGAAACTGTACGCGGACGTGCACGACGCCTTCCGCACCGGCATGCAATCCCTGCAGGTCGGGCTGCCCTGCCGCGCTTCGCAGGAGGCGGTGTGCGACCTGTTCGAGTCGCGCGGCCACGCAACTGTGCGCTCCCGCCAGGGCACCGAGGAGGGCTACGTCCACGGCCTTGGCCACGGCGTAGGGCTCGCCGTGCACGAGCCGCCGCGCCTGGGGGGCCCACCTTCCAACACGCAGGCCCTCGAGCCGCGCATGGTGGTCACGGTCGAGCCCGGGCTCTACTACCCGTCGCGGGGCCTGGGCGCCCGCATCGAGGATCTCGTGCTGGTCCGGAGCGACGGGACGCTCGAGAACCTGACGCCCGCGCCCTACGACCTCGAGATCGAGCCCCGCGCTTGAAGCGACTGCACGAGGTCGCGAACCCGAAGCAGCCCGAGCGCGCCGTGCTCGTGGGGCACGGCGCCCGCGACGGCGCGCACCTCGCGCGCTCGATGGAAGAGTTGGCGAACCTCGCCGACACGGCGGGCGCGCGCGTTCTGATGCGTATCGTGCAGCGGCGCGGCTCGATCCATCCCGCGACCTTCATCGGGCGCGGCAAGGTGGCGGAAGTCAAGGCTGCAGCCGAGGAGCGGGATGCCGACCTCGCGATCTTCGACGACGACCTCTCGCCCGCCCAGGTGCGGAACCTCGAGAAGGAGCTCGGGATCAAGGTGGTGGACCGCTCCGAGCTGATCCTCGCCATCTTCGCGCGCCGCGCGCGCACGCGAGAATCGCGCCTTCAGGTCGAGCTGGCGCAGCTCGAGTACATGATGCCGCGGCTCACGGGCCTGTGGAAGCACCTCGAGCGCCAGGCGGGCGGGATCGGCACGCGCGGACCGGGCGAGACCCAGCTCGAGACCGACCGCCGCATCGTGCGCGAGCGCATCGCGCGGCTGAAGCACGCGCTCGAGGCGGTGGAGCGCGAGCGGGAGACCCAGCGCAGGCGGCGGCGCCGCGAGTTCCGCGCAGCGATCGTGGGCTACACCAACGCCGGGAAGAGCACGCTGTTCAACGCGCTCACGCGCTCCGAGGTGTTCGTCGAGGATCTGCTGTTCGCCACTCTCGACGCCACCACCCGCCAGATGGTGAGCCCCGAGCGCCGGGTCGTGCTCGTCACCGACACGGTCGGCTTCATCCGCAAGCTCCCGCACCATCTGGTGGCGTCGTTCCACAGCACTCTCGCGGAAGCGGTGGAGGCCGACCTGCTGCTGCACGTCGTGGATGCATCTGCGCCAGACTTCCGGCGCCAGATGGGCGCGGTCGAGGACGTGCTGGAGAAGATCCTCGACCGGCCGCGTCCCACGACGCTGGTTTTCAACAAGTGCGACCGGCTCGGCGAGGCCGAGGCCGCTGCCGGCCTGCGCGTCGAGTTCCCTGAAGCCTTGCGTGCGTTCCTGTGGCGCGAGGCCTTCGACCGGGCCGCGTCCGGCGCGGCGCGGGCCGCTTCGTAAGGGAGTCGCGAGGAGCTCGGCCACGATGACCACCGCCCCGTCCACAACGCGAACGCTGCGCTTCGGGCACAGCCCGGACGCGGACGACGCGTTCATGTTCTACGGCTTCCACGCCGGGCTCGCCACGATCGCCGGCTGTCGCGTGGAGCACGTGCTCGCGGACATCCAGAGCCTGAACCGACGCGCGCTCGAGAGCGCGGACCTCGAGATCACGGCGGTCTCGGCGCACGCCTACGCCTTCATCTGCGACCGCTATGCCGTGCTCGCGTGCGGCGCGTCGATGGGCATGGGATACGGCCCTGTGATCGTGGCGAAGCGCCCGCGCCCGCCCGAGTCGCTGCGCGGCAAGCGCGTCGCGATCCCCGGCCCGCTCACAACCGCTGCTCTGCTTCTCGCGATCGAGTGCCCGGGGTGCGTTCCGGTGGATGTGAGGTTCGACCGCATCCCGGACGCAGTGGCGGCCGGCGAGGTCGAGGCCGGCGTGATCATCCACGAGAGCCAGCTCACGTACCGCGAGCAGGGACTGGTCAAGGTGCTCGACTTCGGCGAATTGTGGCGCGAGCGTGACGGGCTCCCGGTCCCGCTCGGGCTCGACGTGGTGCTGCGCGACCTCGGCTCCGACCTGATGCGGGCTGTGAGCGCGGGCTTCCGCGCCAGCATCCAGGCCGCGCTCGACCACGAGCGCGATGCGCTCGATTACGCGCTGCAGTTCGGCCGCGGGCTCGACGTCGAGCAGGGGCGACGCTTCGTCCACATGTACGTGAACGACCTCACGCTCGACATGGGCGAGATCGGACAGCGGGCGCTCGCGCGACTCTACGAGCGCGCCGTCGTCGTGGGCGCGATCGCGCGCGCCCCGGTGATCGATTTGGTCTGAGAGCGTGGCTGCGGGAAACGCATCGCACGCCCCATTGTGCCCCCTCCTGTGACCGGCTAGGCTGCGCGCGTGGGCGAGACACGGAAGACCGCCGCCGGCCTTGCCATGTTGCTGATCCTGCTCGTGGCCGGCTGCTCGCTGTGGCTGCTGCACGCGGAGTCCTGGAGCCTCGGCCGCCGTTCCCCGGTCCTCAACTACGACACGGCGCAGTACGCGCTCGCCGCCCGCGAGCTGGCGCGGCACGGCCGCTTCGCCACCACCTACGCCCTGCCGCTCGAGCTCGCGCGCCATCCGCGGCCACCCTGGCCGCTGGCGCTGGTCCAGCCCGGCCTCGTGATCCTCGAAGCCATCGCCTTCCGGCTCGCGCCGACGGAGCTCGAGCTCGGCGGGCGGAGCTACGCGCAGTGGTCGCGTCCCGACCAAGTGGAGTGGCTTGTGATCCCGATCGTTTTCACCTGCTACGTGATGTGCGGCATCTTGCTGGGCCTCGCGACCAGCAAGCTCCTGCGACGGCACGCGCCGGGAATCGGCGACGGCACACGGATGGCGGCGGGTGCCACGGTGGGGCTCGCGTTCCTGCTCGATCCGGAGGCACAGCACTTCGGCGTCGGCGGCTTCACCGAGCTGCCTTTCACATGCGGTCTGGTGGGGGCGCTTGCGCTCCTGGCACTCGACCGGGCGCCGCGCCGGCCGCTCCTCTACGGGCTGCTGCTCGGCGTGACCGGCGCGTTCCGCGTCAACATGCTGTGGCTGGTTCCGGTGCTGGTGCTCGCGGCTGCAATGCTCGCGCAGCCGGGCGGGCGACCGCGGGTCGTGGCGCTCGCGATCCTCGGCTTCGCGATTCCGCTCGCGCCATGGTGGATCTACAAGTGGCGCGCCTTCGGAACTCCATGGTGGGACCTCGGCCACTACGTGATCTGGGACGGCGTGCAAGGGCGCACCTGGTTCACCCTCAACCATCTGCCCGAGCCGCCGCGTCTCCCGCACGGCGCAGATGCCGTGCGGCTCATCGCCGCCAAGACGGCTCGTAATCTATTGGCCCTGCTGCTCGCAGCCATCGCCGGTCCCCGCGCGCTGTGGCTCGGGTCGCTCGTGGCGTGGATCGCCGTCGCGCGCGAGCCACGCACGCTTCGGATCGCGGCCGCCACCGCGCTCGCGGTCTTCGCGTTCGGCCTGCTCGCGGCGGCGATCGGCGTTCCCTGGCTCCGCTACGCGTTCCCGGGGAGGGTGGCGCTCGAGGCGGCGGGGATTCTCGCGCTGTGGGGCCTGCTCGCGGCTGCGCCGCCCGCCACGATCGCGAAGCGCTGGGGGAGCGCGTTGCGGATCGGGGTCGCGGTCATCGCGATCGCGTGGGGCGCGTGGCAGACCGCCGCCGGCAACCGCGAGGCCCGTACCTCTTCCGAGACGCGCGGCGTGCCGGGAATCCAGACGCTGCTCCAGATCGCGGTGCTCATGAACCGCGAGATCGCGCCGGGCGAGCCGGTGATGAGCAACCTCGGCCCGACGCTGGCCTGGCACGCGCGGCGGCCGGTCGTCCACCTGGCGCTGGCGCCCGAGGATCTCGAATCGTGCCGGCGGCGGCTCGACTTCCACAACGTGCTGCTCGTGTTCCGCGACCCCGCGAACGCCTGGGGCGCGTGGAGTGAGGTCGTCGCCCATCCCCTGGAGACGAAGAGCCGGCCCGAGCTCAACGTGGCGCGCGTGCGGCGCTACGAGAGCGCCGACGGCTTCATCTTCGTCTGGCTCCAGCTCGGGCCGCTCGGACCGGGGCTCGCGTCAGCTCGTCCCGATGCGTCCGCGCGCGCAGCTGGCGCATGCGCTCCT
>VBOS01000082.1 GCA_005893185.1 Candidatus Eiseniibacteriota bacterium | reverse complement strand
CGCATCGGGCTCGCGCCCGTGCACCATGTACAGGAAGTTGGCCGCCAGCGGCAGATCGCTGCGCGGGGCAATCGGCTCCTTCCCCGTCGCGAGCCGCGCGTGCGCCGCCACGATCGTCGGGAACCGCGCCACCAGCATCTTCGCCGCGCGCAGGTCCGCGGCCGGCGAGATGTCGTCGGGATCCGCGAGGTCGAGCGACAGCGTGGCGCACGCCATGCGCAGCGCGTCGATCGGGGGAGCCTTGGCGGCGGCGCGCACCACGCGCAGGGTGTCTTCGGGGAGCGGGCGCAGCGCCGCCACTTCACGCCGCAGGGCTTGGAGCTCGTCCGGACCCGGAAGGCGGCCGCTCCACAGGAGGTGCGCGGCCTCCTCGAATGACACCTTCCCCGCCAGCTCCTTGAGCTCGTAACCGCCGATGATGAGCTCCCCGGCGAGGCCGTCGACGTGGCTCAGCCGCGTCCGCGCCGCCACCACTCCGTCGAGACCTCGCGTTGCCGTGCCTCCGGACATGCACCGCTCCTTTCGCGTGCCTTACACGCTCCGCTCGGGCATTCGCCCGATCACGAGCGTTCCGCTCTCGCCGCGCTCCGCGTGCGCCCAGCGGAAGTAGACGACCGTCATGACCCCCCAGTAGAACATTCCGCCCGGCACCCACATCAGCAGGCCGCCGAGGCGCTGGTCTTCCAGCGCCGACATCCCCATGAAGCGCGGCGCGAGCGCGTACCACGCGTACAGCGGGCCGGAGGCGAACGTGACCATCGCCGCGACCGCCATCATCGGCGTGCCCAGCAGGAACAGGTACAGCATCTTCGCGCCCGGCGTGAGCGGCCGGCTCACGGCGGCGCCGGCCGCGATCGGCCACCACATCAGCAGCGCCGTGGCCATGACCAGCAGGTGCATCACGATGTGGATGTTGTGGTCGCGCATCATGAGGTCGTAGAAGACCGGCAAGTGCCACAGCGAGAACACCGTGGTGTAGAGCGCGAACCCGATCGGGACCGCCGTGAGCGCCCCCCACACCGAGGCCGCCGCATGCGGGCGCAACACCGCGCGCCACAGCCAGGCCGGAACCCCGAGCACGAACAGCAGCGGGAACACCTGGGCCAGCACCAGGTGCTGCACCATGTGGGTGCTGAACAGGTAGAGGTCGCTCAAATCGTGGAGCGGACCGTCGAGCGCGATCAGCACGAACACGAGCGACGCGTAGAACGACGCGGCTCGCCAGGGATCGAACGGCTCGCCCCCGCCCAAGAGCCGCGCCCGCCAGCGGGTCACGGCGAGCGTGTAGAGCAGCGCCCACAGGCCGCAGCCCACGAGCACGCTCCACTCCCAGTGCCACGGCCAGGCGCGGTAGCTGGGACGCGGCTGATCGCGGTAGGGATAGACGGCGGTCACCGCCAGCGCGGCGCTCCCCATGCGGCGCCACACCCGGGCGCGGATCGCGAACGTGTCACCGAGCGCCTGGAGGAACCCCTGCCGGGGATCCTGCCAGTGCGTCTGGCCGATCACCGTGTAGAGTCGCCGCCGCAACGTGCCCTGCATCCCATGCTGGTAGATGCACACCGGATCCACGAACTCGCCGACGAGGTACACGCTGTCGGAAGCGGCGTCGCCGGGCCCGGCCCGAGCTGCGGGCGCGCGCCACGCGCTGCACGCGCCGAAGGCGGCCGCCAGCAGCAGCAAACGCTTGAGCACGGTTGAGGATCCTCGCGAGCGGAACGGCGCCCCATGCCGCGCGCGCTCGAGGCAAATCGCGCGCGGACGGCGAGACGCGGACATAGCCCACGGTAGCACCGCCCGGAACGGCTCACCAAGGGCGGCCGGTCCGGGCGGTCGAGGATCGCTAGGGGTCGGTCCAAGCGGTGATGGAATCCACGAACGCCTCCGCCGACAGCGTCTCCCCGGTCGCCGACCGCAGCGCCTGGCGCCAGTCCACGGAGCGCCCGAGCCGATACAGGCGCTCGATCAGATAGTCGCCGACCGCTCGTGTCCCGACATAACGCTCCCACGCCGCCTCTCGGCGCGACGCTGAAGTGGATCTTGCTCGCCCAGTCCGGCGCCCGGCGTCCCGCCGGCCGGCGGATGAGCTGATGGCGCTCCACCAGGTCCCACCACAGCGCCGTGAGGTCTTGAGCCGGGTCCCGGTACAGCGCCCGCTCCATGTGGCACATCACGAGGCACCAGCGCGTCATCACCAGCAATTGCTCGCGCACCGCGCGCGCGGTGGCCCGGGCAGCGCGCCGCGCCTCCTCGTCCGGAACGCCGGCGTACAGTCGCAGCCAGGTCGCGTTCTTGGACAGACGCCCGAACAGCATGGCGCTGGCCTCGGTCGTGAGGATGTGGGCGTGCTGCCGCAGCATCCACGGCAGCGAGCGGTCGATGTACTTGTCGTAGACGGCGTGGCCGAACTCGTGGAGCATGGTCGCCATCCAGTATTCGTTCGGCCGCAGGTTGCACAGGACACGGACGTCCGCGCCGCGATCCATGGCCATGCAGAACGCGTGCTGGCTCTTGCCCGGCTTCTCGTAGAGGTCCGACCGCTCGAGCAGGTCGCCGATCTCGAGCCCGACCGCCGCGAAGAACCGGCGGGCGAGATCCTCCAGGCGGCGGTCATGGAACCAGGGATCCAGGTCCACTCCCGAAGTCGGCGCTTCCTGGAAGAACGGGTCGCCGTAATGCCACGGCTGGAGCTCGCCGGTGCTCGTGCCGAACCGCCTCGCGAGCCCCTGGTCCAGCTCGCGCTTGTACGCCTCGAAGCCGGGGCGCGTGCCGCGGTCAAGCTGATCGAGAAGCTGGAACAGCTCGGTCTCGTCGAGCTCGTCCAGCTCGAGCACCATCGAGTAGTAGTTGTCGAATGCGAGCGTGCGCGCGGCCTCGTTGCGGAGCCGCACCAGCTCCAGCAGATCCTCCACCACCTCGAGCCCGATCTGCTTCGAGGCTTCCCAGGCGGCGCGGCGGCGGGCGGGATCGTCCGAGACCTTGAGCAGCTCCCGCAGCGTGTTGTCGGGCACCGGCTGCCCGTCGAGCTGGGCCCGGTAGTTGTTGAACGTGCGCTCGAGCTGCTTCTCCAGTCTGACCATGCGCTCGATCGTCTCGCGCGGGAGCTGGTGCTGCCGGAACGCATGGACGAGCAGTTCAAGCTGGCGCTGGGCGATCGGGTCCGGGACGCCGCCCGCGTCCTTGAGCGCGAGCAGCAGCAGGTAGGGCTCGCGCTCCGACAGCAGCGTGCGGATCTGCGCGTCCAGTCGGGCGCTCTCCTGCACGAACTCGTCCCGGCCCGTGACGCTGGCCTGCCACGTCGCGTGATTGAGCGCGACGTGGAGCGGCTCGAGCTTCGCGACGAGCGGTACCAGCAGCTCGTTGAACTTCGCGAGACGCTCCTCGGGCGCGGCGGGTGCGGTGGTCAAGGCGATTTCCGGGTGGAATGGCGCGGGTGCCGGTCGGCCGGGATGGACGAGCGAACCGGCGGCAGTCTAGTGTTCCGTACCGGAAGTCATGTGTACGTCCTCGGTGAGCAATCGCGGTCCAGGGCAAGGCGCGACGACGAAGTCGTATCTGAAGATACGTCGAGGAGGGGCAACGCCGCCATGGGCCGCGAGGGCCGCCGAGGCGTAGACATGACTTCCGGTACGGAACACTAGCCCACGGCTCCGGGCGCGAGAAGTTCACCGCGAGCGGGCGCCGTGCGAGCCAGCGCCGCGAGCGGGTCACGCCGCGCGCGGGGAAAGATGGGCACGCCTCACCGCAGACTGGATGGAGGAGCGGGATGATTCGCGGGAAGCGTGCCCGATACTACATGCCGAGAACCGCGTCGGACGAAAGCGGCGCGCCCGCGCTCTCGGAAAGCTCCACGTCCACGACCGCCGCGCCGTTCACGAGGTGCAGGCCCGACGGTGTGCTGAGCACGAAGAAGCTCGAGCCCAGCGCGTTCAGGAAATCCGACAGTCGCTGGGTCTCGCGCTCGAGCGGCATCCACACCAGTCCCGACAGGTGCGTGCCGTCGCACAGCGTGACATCGGCCCGCTCCTCGCGCCACGGGCTGAACCCGCGGGCGAACACATCGCTGTGGAGCACTTGGCGAGCGGGAGTCACGCGCGTGAGCCGCTGCCGTTGCACCAGGTGGATGCGGCCTTCGTCGCCGACCCCGACCGGCAGGAACGGCGAGGACTCGTTGAGTCGCTCGAGAATCGTCTGGTGACTCGAGCCTGACGGATCGAGATCCAAGAACACGAGGCCGGTCACGCCCTGCAGATGATCCGACCACAGGGTCACCGGGATCCGTCGCTTGGGGATGTAGTGGTCCATCGGGCTCGCGTCCTTTGTGAAAACTGCCGTGCCGGGGGAAGTCTTGGAGACGCTGCGGGCGCCTTGACGCCACCACGGCGCTCGCGACCCGGCGGTTCCCGCGCCGCGACCGCGAAGCACCGTGGAGGTGCCGCGACGATTTCGGCCTCACGACCGCTTCGCCGGTCGTTCCCTTGAGGCCGTGCGTCGCTTAAGCAACCCGCTTGCCGTGCCGGGTGGGACCCGCGCAGGGGGGGGCGTCGGCGCGGGAATTTCGCGGCAGATCGGCGCGCGATCGCGGCCGGGCAGGTCCGGAACGAACACCCAGGGCGTTGCGACTTGCCACAGGGTGAGACGGAACGCCCGGCGAAATGCACGGCCGGCGCACCTCGTTCGGTCCGGTTCGACGCCGCATCGACGAGCACTCCGCCAACTCCCGAATCCACGACCGAGTGCCCGCCGTTCGGCTTCGGGCGGCAGGTCGCGATAGAATCTCTCCATCATGTTCGCCCATCCCGAGCCCGTGAAGCCGCGGCCGCGGCCTTCGGAGCGACCCAATCCCGGGCCCTGGCTCGCGCTGTTCGCGGCGGGGGCAGCCGCCCGCGTCGTGCCGCTCCTGATCGGGCGCTCGATGGCTGGCCCGGAGTGGCTTCCCATCGCGAGCAACCTCGCGCACGGGCTTGGGCTCGCGGCGAACGCCGCGGCGGGTCCGATCGCCACCGCGCAGGTCCCGCCGCTTGCCCCGTGGCTCGCGAGCGGGGTGCTGCGCGTCGCCGGGCCGCATCCCGTGGCCCTGGCGCTGGCGTTCGCGGTGCTGGGGGCGCTCGTGCCCCTGGTCGTCGCCTCGCTCGGAATGGCCGTGTACGGGGGCGGAGCCGGCCGGTGGGCGGGCTGGATCTGCGCGCTCGACCCATTGCTCGTGCTCGCACCCGCGATCGAGTCGGTCGCCGCCCTGGCGCTCGCGACCGCCACGCTCGCGACCGCCGCCTGGATCAAGACCCCGCGCCCCGGCCGCGCGCTCGGCGTTGGCATGCTGTGGGGAATCGGGGCGCTGGCGCATCCGGCGCTGCTCGCGCTGCCGCTGCTGATGGCGGCGTGGGCCTGGGTGCCGCTCGGGCTCACGGTCGCGCCTCGCGACCGGATCCGCCAGACGCTGCTCGTGTTCGCGGGCCTCGCCACGATCGTGGCGCCATGGACGCTGCGGAACGCGGGAGCGGTGCATGGATTCGTCCCCGTCAACACCGGCAACGGCGTGGCGCTGCTCGCGGCGTCGAGCCATCGCGCGTGGACGGATCCCGCGCTCCGCGGCGCGCCGCTCACGCGCGACCAGCTCGTGGCCGAGCATCCGGAAGTCGCGGGCCGAGCCGAGGTCGCGACCGACCGGCTCGCGCTCGAGCGCGCCGCCGCGCACGCGGCCGAACATGCGCCTGAGGCGCTGGCCGTGATCGCTCCGCGCGCGTTCGGATTCGCGATCGCGCCGCTCCACCCCTTCGATCCCTGGCTCACGATCGCCGGTGCTCTGCTGCTGCCGTTCTGGCTATGGGGCGCGACGCGAGCCGCGACCGGAGCCAGGCGGTTGTTCCAGTCGGTCCCGGTCGTGATCGCGGCCTGGTTCCTGGCGCGGACACTGGTGTTCGGCACCACCACCGCCGCACGCGTGCCGGTCGAGCCGATGCTGGCGCTGCTCGCCGCCGTGGGCCTCGACGATGCCCGTCGCCGCGCCCGCGCATGGTCGCACGGGCTCCGGGTGATCCCGGGGCGGTCATAGACCCGACCCCCGCGGAGATCCCGCGACTGTCCCGCACGGCGCGAGGGCGGTGGTTCGGAGCTGCGAAGTCATCGCGCGTCCCACGGGAACATGGTCCGCGCTTTTGGGTTCGTTCCCGAGTCGATCGTGGAAGCGGGGCCTCGGGCACAGGAACTTGAGGGCGGCGCGCACCCGCTCCTCGAGCGTGCCGACGGGGATGGTTTCGCAGAACTCGACCGCACGCCGCGCTTCGCCCGCGCGAAATCCCAGCTCGCGCAGGCACGCCCTCAAATCTTCGGCATGTTCGTTGGCAAGAGCTTGCGA
>VBOS01000081.1 GCA_005893185.1 Candidatus Eiseniibacteriota bacterium | reverse complement strand
ATATACCGATGTATGCTGCGGCGCATGGAACGGCTCAACTACCATCACCTCCTGTACTTCTGGATGGTGGCGCGCGAGGGAACAGTGGGTCGCGCCGCGGCACAGCTGCGGCTGGCGCAGCCCACCGTGAGCAGCCAGATCCACGCGCTCGAGGACGCCCTGAACGAGAAGCTGTTCGAGCGCGCGGGAAGGGGTCTTCGCCTCACCGAGATGGGCAGCCTGGTCTTCCGCTACGCGGATGAGATCTTCGCTCTGGGGCGAGAGCTTGCGGAAAGCGTGAGAGGACAACCCACGGGTCGGCCGTTGCGGCTCAGGGTGGGCGTGTCTGATGGCATGCCGAAGCTCGTCGCCTATCGCCTCATCGAACCGGCGCTCCTCCTGCCGCAGCCCGTGCGGCTGGTGGTTCACGAGCAAAGCACGGAAAGACTGCTTGCGGCCCTTGCGCTCCATGAGCTGGATGTGGTTCTGACCGATCGCCTAGCCCCGCCGGGCGTGAGCGTGCAGTCCTACAACCACCTGCTCGGCGCATGCGGAGCGACGCTGTTTGCAGCGCCCAAGCTGGCCGCCAAGTACCGGCGACGCTTCCCGAGATCTCTGGACGGCGCCCCCTTCCTGCTGCCGGGTGAGACCAGCACTCTGCGGCGCGGGCTCGAGCAGTGGTTCGAGAATGAGGGGATTCGGCCTCGGATCATCGGGGAGTTCGACGATAGCACGCTCATCAAGGTGTTCGGTCAGGCCGGCGCCGGTGTCTTCGCCGCCCCTTCGATCATCGAAGCGAGTGTGCGCAAGCAGTACGACGTGGGGCTCGTCGGGCACCTGGACAAGGTCCGGGAGCGGTTCTATGCGATCTCTGTCGAACGCCGGCTGAAACACCCCGGCATCATTGCGATCACCGAGAGTGCCCGCCGGGCGCTTTTCACCTGACGGCGCTGCTCCTCGGGGGGGGCTGCGAGATCGGGCTACCGGGCTCCGCTCGCCTGGTGCTCGGGCCGCAGCAGATCGTTCACGGTCTTCACGGGGTTGAAGACCTCGATCGGGACCTCGACGAAGATCGTGTTCCAGTGCGCCATCGCGCCGTTCCACAGCCCCGGGCGTTCGAGCGTGATCAGCTCACGGCCGTTGTAAGACTTCTGCGCGACGATCACGGCGTCCGGGTCCACGAAGCCCGCGAGGTCGAAGGCCTCGCCCTTCAGGTCGCGCAGCCCGCACGCCATGAACACGGGGTTGAAGTGCGTGGCACCGGAGACGCGCTTGCGCTGGGTGCGAGAGGCGCGGTCGAGCTGCGCGTCCTCGACGATCTGCGGGCTCACCTGACCGTCGCGGCCGCGCACCCAGTAGGGGCCGCCGCCGGGCTCGCCGGAATTCACCACCATGCCGCACACCCGCAGCGGGCGGTGGAGCAGCGCTACCGCGAGCGAGCGGGCGCGCTTGGCCGACGACGCCACGACGCCGGCGTGTGGCTCGCAGCCGAGCGCGGTGCTCGCGAACTCGAGCGCCTCGTACACCGGGCCGGTCCCGGGATCGGACTCGAGCCGGCGCAGGAGGTCGAAGATCTTGCGCTGGGCGCGCACCAGCGTGCCGATCAGCAGCCGGCTCCACAAGACGGTGGGCGAGTTGCGCTGCGCGGTCGTGACGTTGTCGATGTTCTTGATGAACGCGATGTGCGCGTTCAGCGCCTGCAGGTTCTCGAGCAGCGCGCCGTGGCCGCCAGGCCGGAACAGCAGCATGTCCTCCTCGTCGCGGAAGAGCCGGCCCTCTGCGTCGAGCGCGAGCGTGTCGGTCGCCGGGCTCTGGACCGAGAAGCCGACCTCGAAGTTCACGCCGAGCTGCAGCTCGTAGCGCCCGCGCACGCGTTCGTACAGCGCTTGGAACGCGTCCATGTGCTCGGGCGATACGGTGAAGTGGAGCCGCGAGCGCTGTCCGGCGTCGCGCACCACCGGCCCGGCCTCGATCAGGTGCTCCTCGAACGCCGTGCAGGTCACGCCGTCGTAGGCGTGGAATGGCATCAGCCCCTTCGGCTTGTCGGCGAAGCCCAGTCCGGTTGGCGCGAGCATGGTTTCCAGGATCGGGCGGTGCTCGCCGGCCTCGGCGAGTGATGCCAGCTTGCCGCCGAGCGCGCGGTCGAGGTCGGAATAGAAAGCAAACCGGCGGATCTCGTGCAGGAACTCCTTGAGCGCCATGTTCTCGACCACGGGCTTCTTCTTGCGCGACTTCTCGGGAACCGGCGGCGCGAGCGCCACGACCAGTTCCTTGAACATGCGGCTCGCGGCGCCCGAGGCCGGAACGAACCAGTGACACGTTCCCGTCTGCGCGGCCTCGTGGTGGAGCTTCAGCAGCTCGTCGTGCTCGGTCTCGGACAGCCGGACGATCCCGTCCCCCACCGTGCATGCGCGATCGATCCCGAGCGGCACGGGCGGCTGGAGCATCATCTCGATCTGGTGTCGTGCATCCTCGAGCGTGATGCCGCGGCGCTGGAGCTGGTCCAGGTCGGTGCGGCGGAAGGTGGCGCCGGGAGCTTCGAGCGTCATCGATGCCTCAGGACGGGACTGGTGGGATCGAGCATCGCAAACTAGGAACGCTTGGCGGCGCTGTCAACTGCGGAGGGCGCCGGCCCCTTGTCGATGACCTCGCGCACGGTGCGCGCGAGCGCGTCGAGCGAGAACGGCTTCTGCAGAAAAGCTGTGCGCGCCTCGAGCACGCCGGCGCGGATCACGGCATCGTCGGTGTAGCCGGAAACGAACAGCACGCGCAGGCCGGGCCGCACGCGCTCGAGCCGCTGGGCCAGCTCCGCCCCGTTCATCTGCGGCATGACGACGTCGGTGATGAGCAGGTCGATGTAGTCGCCGTAGCGCTTGGCGAGATCGAGCGCCTCGACTCCGTGGCGCGCCACCAGCACGCGGTAGCCGCGCGCCTCCAGCGCCTCGCGCACCATGGAGCGCACAGCGTCCTCGTCCTCCACGACGAGCACGGTTTCTGCGCCGTGGAGCGTCCCGCCGACCGCGGCGCTCTTCACGCGGATGTGCCCGCCCGCGCGCTGCACGATCCCGTAGACCGTGGAGAGCCCGAGGCCCGTGCCCTTGCCCGCCGACTTCGTGGTGAAGAACGGCTCGAAGAGGTGGGCGAGCGTGTGCTCGTCCATGCCGCAGCCTTCGTCTGCGACCACCAGCGTGACGTGCGGCCCGGGGCGAGCGCTGGGGTAGTCGGCGCATTCGCGTTCCGTCACGTCGGCCTCCGTCACCGTGATCGAGACCGGGCCGCCCTCCGGCATGGCGTCGCGCGCGTTCACGGCCAGGTTCAGCAGCACCTGCTCGAGCTGCCCGCGATCGCAACGCGCGCGCAGCGGCTGGCCCGCGAGCGTGATCGTGAGGGCGATCTGCTCGCCGATCAGGCGGCGCAGCATGTTCTCCATCTCGGCCACGATCAGGTTCACGTCGAACGCGTTGGGCGCGACCACCTCCTTGCGGCTGAAGGTGAGGAGCTGGCGCGTGAGTAGCGCGCCGCGCGCGGCGGCCTTGTGCACCTCGGACGCGCTGCGGTGGAGCGGCAGGCCGGACGGGAGCTGGCCGAGCATCAGCTCGGCGTGCCCCTGGATCGCGGCGAGCAGGTTGTTGAAGTCGTGCGCCACGCCGCCCGCCAGCCGCCCGATGGCCTCCATCTTCTGCGACTGGCGAAGCTGATCCTCGAGGCGGCGCCGCTCGGTGACGTCGGTCGCAACGCCGATCAGGCCTGTGACCCGCCCCTCCGCGTCGCGAACCGGCGTGTAGCGGGTCTCGAACGCGAGCTTGCCGAGGTCCACGACGTCCGTGAACTCCTCGCCGCCGAGCGCGCGGCGCAGGTTCTCGACGATCGCGGGCAAGTCGCGGTAGAGATCCCAGGCCGACTGGCCCACGACCTGGCCGGGCTTGAGCCCCAGGATCTCGAGACCGCGCCCTTCCGAGAGCGTGAAGATCCCGTTGGCGTCGATCGCGAACAGCACCACCGGCGCGCTCGCGATCAGCGCCCGGAGCCGCTCCTCGGCGGCGCGCAGCGCCGCCTCGACGTGCAGGCGCTCGGTCACGTCCACGTACTCGAGCATGAGCACCTCGCGCCCGTCGAGGTCGGTGCGCGTGCTGCTGAGCGTCGCGATGCGCGTCATGCCCTTCCGCGTGCGCAGCCGGCATTCGAGCCCCACCAGGCCCTTGCCCGAGAAGTCTTCGGAGAACAGCGGCTCGACCCGGAGCCACTCCTCGGGGGCGTGCAGCTCCTCGAGCGGGAGCCCGGTGAGCCCGTCGCGCGCACTGTCCGCCAGTCGCTCGGCCGTGCGGTTCGCGAGCACGATCTTTCGCGTCGCCGGATCCACCATCACGATCGCCTTGCCGCTGCGCTCGAAGAGCATGCGGTAGCGGGATTCCGAGCGGCGCAGCACCTCGAGGTCGCTCAGGTCCTGGATCATGACCATCACCTCGCGCGGGCGCCCGTCGGGACCCTTGATGGGAAGCGCCGTGAGGTAGCGGTTTCGCACGCCGTTGGGCTCGGTGCGCCGCAGCTCGCGGTGGGTGACCTCGGCGCTCTCGAGCGCGCGCGCCACCGCGCAGTCCTCGCAGCGCGCGTCGCGGTCGTCGTCGCTGAAGTGCTCGCACACAGCCCGGCAGGGGAGCCCGATCCATCCCGACTCCTCGGTGGCGCCGGGGCGCATCCCGGCGAGCGCCGAGTTGTTCCATCCGATCGTGGAGGAGGTGTCGGCGACGAACACGGCGGTGTCCGACTGCTGCACGATGGCGGCGAACTTTTGCCGCTCGAGATCCAGCACGCGGAGCTGCTCGTCGAGGTTCTTGAACCAGCGCTCGTACTGCGTGCGCGCGGAGGCCGCCTGCGCGGCCTCGCGGAGCCAGGCGAGGCGGGGCAGGAAGAGCGCGAGGGCAGCGGTCACGCTCGGATCCTCGAGCCGCCTGGCGCCGCCGCGGCCGCGGCGCGCCAGCAGGCAGGCCACGCCGTGGAGCCGCCCGGCGGCGAGGAGCGGCAGCGTGCGCATCGGACCGACGCCCGTCTCGCGCACGCTCCCGCTCTCCGGCGCATCGGGAGCCGCCGCCGCGCGCGCCGCCTCCTCGATCTCGGCGCGCACGCCCTCCGTGAGCTCGCCGCCCGATGCATGCCATCCGGCCGCCGCGAGCTGGGCGTTCTCGACCACGAACAGCGCGGCGGCCTGGACGCCTGCGAGTCCGGCGATGAGGCGCGCCATGCGGCCGAGGGCGGGCTCGAGCTGCTGCTCGCCCGCGATCGCGGCCATCTCGGCGAGCAGCGCGGCGGAGCCGCCGGCCGAGCGGCTCCCGGGCCCGCTCCGCTCCGGATTCTCCGGGCTCCTACGTGCCGGCGACGCGGGCTTCATAGAGTCGGGCCAGGCGGTCGGCAACCCTCTGCACGCCGTCGACCGTCTGCTCGTCGAATGCGCCGACCTCGTGGCTGTCGATGTCGATCTGGGCGTGGATCCACTCGCCCGACCGGACGAGCACCACCAGCTCGGAGCGGGTCTCGGTGCTGCAGGCCAGGTAGTTCGAGATCCGGCGCACGTCGGGGATGTTCATGTTGCGCTTCTCGGCGACCGCCGTTCCGCACACGCCGCGCCCCACGCCGATGAAGACGTGGTCCGTGGGTGCCCCCACGAACGGCCCGAGGCGCAGCACCTGGTCGGGGTAGAGCTCGTAGAGCCCCGTCCAGTGAAAGCGCGGGTGGAGGCGATGAAGGCCCTGGACGGCGGCCTCGAGGAGGGACTCCACCGCCGCGCCGCGCTTCTCCAGCGCATCGAGTTCGGCCAGAAGGGGTTCGACGTCCATGGTCTCGCCTCCGGGCATGCCGGCTCGAAGGCCCTGGAACAAGATGTCCCCGCCCTCGCGCGACCTTCAAGGAATTATCGGCCCGTGGAGCGAGCGCCTTGACCGCCGCCGCGCTCGTGAAATCGCGCCCGCAGGGGCTTCCGCGGAGCGCGAACGCCGCGCTCAGGAGAGCGCGATCGTGACGAGCCCGGCTCCCGCCTCGCGCGCCGTGGAAGCTGCGCCGCGCTCGTGGGCGAGCGGCATGCCATCCGCGCCGAGAGCGCGCTCGATGGTCCCGCCTCCGAGGCAGCGCTCGCCCTGATAGAAAGCGCAGAGCTGGCCGGGTGTTACCGCCGACTGCGGCGCGTCGAAGCGCACGGCCGCGCTGCCATCCGCGCTCGGGAAGACGCGCGCCGCTGCCGGGCGGTGCTGGTAGCGGATCTTCGCCTCGACCGCGGTGCCGGCCTCAGGCGGCCGCGGCATCAGCCAGTTCACGCGGCCGGTCTCGAGGCCCTCGCACTCGAGCGCCGACTTCGGCCCGACCACGACCGCGTTCCGCGCGGCGTCGATCGCCAGCACGTAGAGTGGCTCGGGGGCGGCCAGCCCCAGCCCGCGCCGCTGGCCCACCGTGTAGTGGATGATGCCGCGATGGGTCCCGAGCCTCCTCCCCTCGCGGTCGAGGAACGGGCCCTCGCGTGTGCCGCGGGTCTCGCCGAGACTCCGCTTCATGAAGCCGGCGTAGTCGCCGTCCGGGACGAAGCACAGGTCCTGGCTCTCGGTCTTGTCCCACACCTCGAGGCCCAGGCGCCGCCCCTCGGCGCGCACATCTTCCTTGGTGAGATCGCCGAGCGGGAACATCGCGCGCCCGAGCGCGGCATGAGGCACGAGCGCCAGCGCGTAGGACTGATCCTTGGCCGCGTCGCGCGCGCGCATCAGCGCCGGCGCCCCGTCCTCCTGCCGCACGATGCGGGCGTAGTGGCCGGTGGCGAGAGCGTCGGCGCCCGCATCTTCCACGCGGCTCATCAGGTCGCCGAACTTGAGGTGCTGGTTGCAGAGCGCGCACGGATAGGGCGTGCGCCCGCCCGCGTAGGCATCGAGGAAGGGCTGCAGCACGCGCGTCCGGAACACCTCCTCGGCCTCGACCACGTAGTGCGGGAAGCCCATGCGCCGCGCCACGCGCCGCGCGTCGTCGATCGCGTCCAGCGTGCAGCAGGCGCGCGGCGAGAGCGGCGAGCGCCCGTAGCACCAGAGCTTGAGCGTGACGCCAGCGACCTCGTAGCCGCGCTCGGCCAGCAGCGCCGCCTCTACGCCCGAGTCCACCCCGCCGCTCATCGCAGCGAGCACTCGCCTCACGCCCCGCTCGCTCCCGCGGCCGCTGCCGCGCCGCGCACGCCGCGCACACTCTCGCCGAGTGCGGCGATCACGCGGTCCACGTCGTCGGCGCTCGTGCCCCGCCCCATCGAGAGCCGCAGCGCGCACACCGCCAGCTCCCTGGGCACGCCCATCGCCGCCAGCACAGGCGATGGCTCGACCGCCCCGCTCGCGCAGGCCGCACCGGCCGACACGCACACGCCGCGCGCGTCCAGCGCCATCAGCAGGCGGTCGCTGCGGGCGCCCGGGAACGATGCGTTCACCGTGTTCGGCAGCCGCGGCGCGCGCTCGCCGTGGATCACGGCGTCGGGAACGGCGGCCCGGATGCCGGACTCGAGCCGCCTGCGCAGCGCCAGGAGGCGCGCGCTCTCGACCGCCAGCTCGCGCGCCGCGCACTCGGCCGCCACGCCGAAGCCCACGATCCCCGGCAGGTTCTCGGTCCCGCCGCGGCGCCCGCTCTCGTGCGCGCTGCCGCGGAAGAGCGGCTCGCACGGGGTCCCGTCGCGCAGGATCAAGGCGCCGATCCCCTTGGGCCCCCCCAGCTTGTGGGCCGAGATCACGAGCGCATCCACGCCCAGCGCGCCGAAGTCCACCGGGATCTTTCCCGCCGCCTGCACCGCGTCGCACTGGACCGCAAGGCCCGCCGCGTGCGCGCGCGCCGCGATCTCGGCCACAGGCTGGATCACGCCGGTCTCGTTGTTCGCGAGCATCACCGCCACCAGCGTGTGATCGGAGCCCGCGGCCGGCAGCGCCGCCGGGTCGAGGAATCCGCGCGCGTTCACCGGCAGGTGGGTGACGTGGAAGCCGAGGCGCGCGAGCAAGTCGCCCGCGCCGTGGACCGCGTGGTGCTCGATCGACGAGACCGCGACGGTGCGGCCGCGCGTCTCGAGCGCCAGCGCGATGCCGGCGACCGACAGATGATCGCCCTCGGTGCCGCATGAGACGAACGTCACGCCGGCGGGAGAAGCGCCGACCAAGGCTGCCACCTGCTCGCGCGCGCGCTCGACCGCTGCGCGCGCGCGCTGCCCCTCGCGATGCGCGCTCGAGGGATTGGCGCCGGAGCCTGCGAGCGCCTCGGTCATGGCCTCGCGCGCCTCGCGGCGCACCGGCGTGGATGCGTTGTGGTCGAAGTAGATCATGCGAGTCTCCCCGGCCGCGCAGTCGCCTGAGCCCGGAGAGGTCTGCTTCGCGGCGTAGAAGCTATGCCCGGAGGTCGTTCACGAAGCGTCCGGCGTCGGGTGTGTGCCGCCGCGAAATGGACCTCCCCCGGCGAAGGCTAGTTGGCCTGGCCGGTCAGGTACTTGCTGAGCACCTCGATGCTCTCGCGCGCGCTCACCGCCTCGGGCGAATCCGGTGCGTATTCGACGACCTTCTGCCAGGCGCGGATCGCGTCGCGGTAGAGCCCGGCGTCCGCGAATGCGACGCCCAACGTGAAGTAGGCGCAGTGCGAGCGCGGCTTGTCGGCGATCAGCTTGCGCAGCAGCGCCATGGAGTCCTTGTAGTTCTGCTGGGCATAGAGCGAGCTCGCGAGCCGGCAGGTGGCGACCGAGTCGCCGGGAGACACCTCGAGCGCCTTGCGGTAGTAGCCTTGGGCCAGGGCGGCGCTCCCGCCTGCGTCGTGGGCCGCTCCCAGATTCACGAGCGTCTTGACGTCTTTGGGACGGATCGAAGCCGCCTTCGTCAACACGCGCGTGGCCTCCGGGGTGCGCTCCTTGTCCAGGTACATCACGCCGAGCTGATAGAGGTTGTCGAAGTTGGTCGAGTCCTTTGCGACCAGCTTCTCGAGCCGTGCGAGGCTGTCGACCGGAGCGGCTGCGGCCTTCTCCGTTGTGCCCTTGGATGTCGACTTGGCCGATGTGGACTTGGTCGCCGGGGGCTTGGAGGTTCCGGTGCTCGAGGTCGCGGGCTTGGACGCACCTGGCGTATCGGCGGCGAACGCGGAAACGGCAAACAGCACGGAGATGGCGACAACCACGGGAACCGCAACGCGCAGCTTCACGGACGGGAATCCTCCTCTGGGCGGCGCTCTAGAACGGCGAAGGATACTACCACGCCCCTGGAACCAGCGGCTACCGGACGGAACGGGCCGGATGGGGCCCCTCTGCGTGGTATCGGCCGGTCCGGCGCCGGCACGGGGCCCGAGTTGTAGGGCTTGCTGCGCGCTGTGCTCGCCGCCGATTTCCGGGGCGGACCTGAGGCGGCGCGAGCGCGGGGCGGCCAGTCGCCCCCCGCGGCCGGGCGCTACACGGTGACGGCGGCCGCCAGCTTCAGCGCCCGGTCGAGGTCGGCCCACAGGTCGGCGACGTCCTCGATGCCGATCGAGAGCCGCACCAGCCCCTCCGGGATGCCCGCGCGGCGACGCCCGTCCTCGCCGAGCTGGATGTGGGATGTGCGGGCCGGCAGCGAGGCCAGGGACTCCACTCCGCCCAGGCTGGGAGCGTGGCGCACGACCCGGAGCGCGTCCACGACCGCCACGGCCGCCCCCGCTCCCCCGCGCGGCTCCACCGCCAGCAGCGGCCCGAAGCCATGCCTCATCTGGCGGAGCGCGATCTCGTGCCCGGGGTGTTCCGGGAGCCCGGGGTAGAACACGCGGGCGACGCCCGGATGAGTCGCGAGGCGCGAGGCGAGATCGAGCGCGTTGGCGTTCGCCTGGGCGATCCTGAGCGGCAGCGTCTTGAGACTCCGCTCGATCTGCCACGCGACGCCGGGATCGGGGACCGGGCCGAACACCGTGCGCACGCGCCACACCGCCTCGAGCCGCGTGGCGGCGCCCAGCACAGCGCCCGCGAGCAGGTCGCCGTGTCCGCCGATCGACTTGGTCGCGCTGTGCATGACGAGGTCGGCGCCGTGCGCGAGCGGATGCTGGCCGAGCGGCGAGGCCACCGTGTTGTCCACCGTGAGCAGGACACGGTGGCGATGCGCGAGTGAAGCAGCATGCGCCAGATCCACCAGGCACAGCGTGGGGTTGGTCGGGGACTCGACGTGGAAGATCCGGGTGTTGGCGCGGAAGGCGCGCTCCCAGGTACCGGGCTCGCGCGCGTCCACCAGGTCGAAGGTCCAGCCCAACCGCTCGGCGCCCCATTCGAGCAGAGCGCGCGTGCCGCCGTAGGTCTGGTGCAAAGCTACGATGTGTTCGCCCGATTGGACATGGGCGAGGAACGCGCTCGAGATCGCGGCCATTCCCGAGGGGAAGAGCAGCCCCATCTCCGCTTCCTCGAGCGCCGCGAGCCGCTCCTCGCACGCTCGCAGCGTGGGGTGCCCGATGCGCTGGTAGTAGGCGCCCGCCGGCCCCAGCGCCTGCGCAGCGTCCATTGCTTCGAGGCTCGGAAAGGCGAACGTAGATGAGTGCTGGATCGGGGTGCTCATCGCGCCGCCCGGGGCCGGTGCGGCGCCGTGCACGGCGCGAGTGGTCGGTCCCGCGCGCTCGGGACCCGGTCTGCGGCCGCTGCGCGCATTCCGGTCGCCTCGCCTCTCGGTCATGGACGCATCATACTCCACGCCGTCATGTCATCGGACCGCTCGCCCGATCCCGCCGCCGTGCGCCGCGTGCTGCTCGTCCGACCGCGCTTCATCGGCGACGTGTGCCTCACGCTCCCGGCGCTGGAAGCTGTGCGCGCCGCCTGCCCCGCCGCGCGCGTCGCATACGTGGTAGAGCGCCCGGCGGCGCCGCTCCTGACGGACGATCCGCGCGTCGACGAGGTGATCGTGGCGGAGCCGCGCGGTGGGCCGGGCGCCGACCTCGCGCTCGCCGCCCGGCTGCGGCGCTTTGCTCCCGATGTCGCACTCGACTTCTTCTGCAATCCGCGTACCGCGCTGTGGACGTTCGCCTCCGGTGCGAGCGCCCGCGTGGGATATCCGCACAAGGGCTGGCGCTCGGCGCTCTACACGCACCACGCCCGGCCGCGCACGCTTTCGGCGACCGGCTTTCACTTGGCTTCGCTCGCCGCGCTCGGGTGGACGGCGCGCGCGGCAGCG